>CAUTXU010000049.1:0-10091 GCA_963542415.1 uncultured Streptococcus sp. | reverse complement strand
ATCCTGTCGCAATTCCGTTGATGGTTGTATGGATTAATTTTTCTTGATCGCTTGACAATTCTCCTCGACGTTGTCGTTTAATCAACTCCAACTGGATATAGTTGAGGATATTAAAGTATGGCATACGGTAATCCAAACTTGCTTTCAGATATGGATTTTCAGCTAATAATTCGTCATACCCTTCAATCTCTAGGATAACATTTTTCGTTAATTGCCATTCGTCTAAAATAGTATCATAAATAGCCTTCACTTGATCATCTTCACATAACTTAGCATATTCAAAAGCAATATTCATGTTTGATTTTGACAAGACCATATCGACATTTGAAAGGAGAGACTGGAAGAAAGGCCAATTTTGGTACATATCTCGTAAGATAGCGATATTCTCTGGATTTTTATCGATAAACTCCTTGAAGCTTGATCCGACACCATACCAACCAGGGAACATGACGCGACTTTGTGACCATGAGAAGACCCAAGGAATGGCACGCAAACCACCGATTTCTGTAATAGTCTTACGAGCAGCTGGACGAGAACCGATATTAAAGCTGGAAATGGCCTTAATAGGACTTGACTCAAAGAAATAATCATAGAAGTGTTCATTCCCAAAGACTAGGTCTCGGTAAATATCATAACTACGGTCCACTACTTGATCCATAATAGCCTCATAGCGATTTGAGGTATTAGTATCACTCTTCCACTGAGTAATCATACGGTTAATAGCTGCTGAAACCAACATTTCAAGGTTATAATAGGCAGCATCTTTGTTACCGTATTTATTGCCAATTACTTCACCCTGCTCCGTCAAACGGATACGATCCTTGATAGACTTGAGCGGTTGAGAGGTAATAGCTTCATAAGTTGGTCCACCACCACGACCGACAGTCCCACCACGGCCGTGGAAGAAGGTAACCTTAACGCCAAATTCATCTCCAATAGCAGTCAATTGTTGTTGAGCCTTGTAGAGGGTCCAACATGATGATAAGTAACCACCATCTTTATTACTATCAGAGTAACCAAGCATGATTTCTTGGTAATTATTACGTGAAGCAATCCATTTCTTAGCTAGACCAAGAGAAAGGTATTCTCTCATGGTTTCTTCCGAGTGGTCCAAGTCCTCGATTGTTTCAAAGAGAGGAACGATTTGGACACGGGCTCTTTCTTTATCCACTAGTCCTACTTCTTTTAGTAAGATAGCCAATTCCAGCATGTCTGATACGCTGGTTGCATGTGAAATGATGGTCTGACGAATAACATCGTCACCCAATTTATCTTTCAAATTACGAGCAGCCTTAAAGATAGCCAATTCTTTTTCAAGTAACTCTGATTTTTCAACATGAGTGGCAGAAAGAATGCGTGGATCTTCTTCTAATTCTTTCAAGAGAAGCTGGCATTTTTCTTCTTCACTTAGTTCGCTATAACGCGAATGAATTCCTGCTGATTTCAAGAGTTCTGCTACGCAGGCCTCATGAACACTAGAATCTTGACGCATGTCAATAGATGCCAAATAGAAACCAAAAATTTCAACTGCCTGAATTAACTCAACAAAATCACCAGAAATCAGTGCTTCACCCTTGTTTTCCAAGAGGGAATCACGGATAGTAACTAAGTCCTTATAAAAGTCATTGGCTGTTTCATAGCGAGCTCCAACTTCTTTATCTTCAATAAGATAGGCTTTTGTTGCTTGGATTTTTGATTGAATATCAAACAAAGCACGACGATACAGCTCTTTTTCACGATAAATTGAGTTATCCTTAGATTGACGAGCCATTTCTCTGACTTGCTTGCTGACATTGACAATACTAGTTGAGAGAGAGAACTCACGATAAAGTTGGTAAATCTTTTCATCGTAGTAGTTCATGATGACTTCACACTGGGTCATGGCAGATTTCTTCAAGGTATCTGCTGTAACAAAGGGATTCCCATCACGGTCTCCACCAATCCACATTCCCATGGTAATTGGTTTAGGATGTTTCAACTCCAAGCCATGTTTTTTAGCCAGACGCTTGTACTCAGCAGTCAAATGAGGAACAGCTTTCAGGAATGAACTATTGTAGTATTCCATAACATTCGTGATTTCATTGGTTACTTTCAATTTCTTTTCACGAATCATATCTGTCTGCATGATAATCTCAATATAACGACGGAGATCATTATGCCATTTTTCCTTATTAATCAAGCCTAATTTCACATCACGATACTTACGCAAGAGGGTATGGATATGGTTAGTCAAATCCAACATACTCTTACGTTGCACTTGTGTTGGATGGGCTGTCAAAACAGGGACAACATTCAAGTGTTCTAGAATTTCAACCGCATTTTCTTTTTCTGCAACCATTTTGATCGTTGCTGATAACTTACCAAGATAATCTTGATCGATATTATTTTGATGGTTGATTTCATAGGCCAAATCCACGTCTTCTGAAATATTAATCAAAAGGGGCAAGATAGAGAAATAGCGTGAAATATAAGCCATTTCATCATTTGTCAGACTAGTAACTAATTGGTTCAAGCCTTGATAATCTTCTTGAGTTGACAATTCTTTCAACTGCATGATTTTTTCAAAAGTCTCTGGGGCAAGCATATTTTTAGTGATATCTTCTAACAATTCTGTTAAAATCAATACTTCTTCTTGCACGACAGCTTTATTACTATAGTTTTCTAATTTTTGAAGAGACATAGGTAATCCTTTCCACTCTCAGCTCTACATATAGTGTGATGAGTGAGCTTCTAACTCCTCATATAATTGGGCACGCTTTTCACTGGCATCAATGTTTAAGACAAAGGCAATGGCTACAGACAAGACTAAGAGGCTGTTCCCTCCTTGCGATAGGAAAGGGAAAGTAACTCCCGTTGAAGGAATAATACCAGAAATTCCACCGATATTGACAAAGACCTGTACCAACATCATACCTCCAACTCCAATTGCCATCATGGAATTAAAGGGATTCTTAGCACGAATACCGACTAGGATAATTCGCAAAATTAGGAAAAAGACAAGGGCTAAAATCAAGCTGGCTCCTACAAATCCAAATTCTTCAATGACAATTGAAAATACAAAGTCTGTATGGGCTTCTGGTAAATAGCCACGTTTTTCGATTGAATTTCCTAAACCTAGACCAAACCATCCACCATTGACCATGGCAAAGTAGGAATTTGCAAGTTGGTGACCAGCTCCTGCCAAATCGGCGAAGGGATTAAAATAGGCGCTGAAACGCTTAGCCACATATCCAAATACTGGAACTTTTGAAAACTTATCAACCCCTATCATATCAATAGCTGTTAAGGAAAGGGCCGAAACTCCAAACAAAAGACCGATAAAGGCTATAAACCAACGATGAGCAATCCCACTAACTGTATACATAATCAAGGCAACCAAAGCTAGGATAGTAGCATTCCCCAAATCTGGGAAAATAGCCAGACTTCCTATCATTACCAAAAGGACAAAGCGCCAATCATTAAAAGCACGAGGAATCCATTGATTTTGAGTTAAAACTTGGAAATCGTAAACACCAATTTCATCCTGTTGTTTTGAAAAACGTTGGGCCAAGTACCAGACGATGATAATCTTCAAATACTCAGCTGGCTGAATGGTCAAAGGTCCTACTGAAATCCAACCATAGGCTCCATTGACTGGCGTACCAATTATACGAGCCAGAGCTAAGAGAATTAGCTCAATAAACATAACAATAAATAAAAGTCGTTCTTTTCTTAAAAAATTCAGTTTCAGCTTATATATCAAGGCAATCAATATTAAACTAAATACCCAAAACATTCCCTGACTTCGAACCAATTGGAGGGCACTTTTACCTTCTTCGATAAGAATGGCACTGGTTGTAGAATAGACTACAATCAAGCCCAAAATAGATAAAAGTAAGTAAGGAACTAGAATAGAATAGTTTAATAGGTGCCTCTTACTAATCTTCATAGTATCACCAATCTAATGAGAACAAAAGAAATTATTCCCAAATTCCGTTTATTTTCTAGTTTTGATTGCTATTATACCATTTTTTCCGAAAGAAAAAAACTCTTATCCTTAAGATAGAAGATTTTCTCATAAGAAAAAGAGCACTTGGCTCTTTTCTGTTTTATTCTTTTGAAGAACTGCTTGAGCTTGAATCTCCACCACCGATATATTGGGTAAAGATATTTTGGAAGGCTTGGTCTTTGACCTTGATATTAGCTGCTTGCAATTCTTTTCCGATAATGCTTTGAACAAATGTTGCATCGTTCTGTTTTTGAGTTAAGATAACAGTTTTTAATTTTTCTTTATAATCATCGATATTAGATGATTTTTCTGTTTTCTTAGTGAGTTTTACAATGTAATATTGGCTACTATAGGCTTGTGTGCCAGTGGCTTTAATCACATCAGAAACACCATTTACATCTAAAGCAAAAGCAGCTTTTTTAACTTGTTCTGGTACTTCTGTTGAAGCTGAATCAAAAGTGATTTCACCACCGTTCGCTTTAGTTTTCTCATCAGTTGAGTTATCTTTGGCTAATTGAGCAAAGTCTGCACCACTTGCCTTGGCTTTTTCGAGGACTTCTTTCGCTTTATCCTCATTATCAAGACGAATGATTTGAGCCGTTACATCTGGAGTGTATTCATCAAAGGCCTTCTTATAAGCATCATCTGTCAATTCAGCTTCTGCTGCCTTCTTAACTGCCAACTCAACTAATTTACTTGTACGAATTTGAGCTTTACGTGTTTCAAGGGTCATACCTGCTTGTGATAAGACACGTTGGTAGTTCTCACCATATTGTTTTTCTTCTTCGGCAATAGTATCATTGACTTCTTTGTCATCTACTTCTGAACCGTATTGTTTCTCAAATACTTTTTGAATGGTCAAATTCAACAACACTTGTTGGGCTGAAGGATTGCTTTTCACTTGCTCATAAAATTGATGTTCTGTGATGACATCCCCTTTCATGCTAATAAGGTCTGCTCCTTCTGAACCTTTCGAACAAGCTGCTAAAGTTGCTACTGATAATAGTGTAATGGCACCTGCCAATAGTTTTTTCTTCATGTCTACTCCTTTGAGATAAGTGTTACCCTATCTATTTTACTATATTTTCTTAAATTTTTCTGAAAATTATTCGCTGTCAGGCAATTGAACATCTGCTACATTTTTACGAAGCATGAGAATACCGTCTCCCAGAGGGACTAATGTTGCGGTGAGTCCTGGATTGTCTAAGGTTGCATCAAATAGTCTTTGAAGACCTCGATAAATAGTTCGCTGACCACGACGGACTTCCATAATGTCCTTGGCAACATCACCACCTTGGAAAATATCATCCAAGACAACCACACCACCAACTTCCAAGTGTTTGAGGATTTCTGGCAGAAAGACGATATATTTAGACTTAGCAGAGTCCATAAAGACGAAATCATAGGACTCTGTCAGGGTTGATAAGACATCTACCGCATCTCCTTCTAGGAGTGTGATTTGCTTGCGACTATCAAACTGGGTAAAATTTTCCTTGGCAAAATCAATCATTTCTGGATTACGATCAATGGTTGTAATCTTGGCATCTGGTGCATGTTCCGCCATCAAGAGAGCTGAAAAACCGATAGCCGTCCCAATTTCCAGAATATTTTTAGGCTGCATGGTTTCCATGAGAAAACGGAAATAAGCAACCGTTTCATGGGGAATAATGGGAATATTTTCCTTGCGAGCAAAGTCTTCCAATTCTTTCAAATCGCCTGTGACTTGCTTTTGACGCTGACGCATCAAGTCCACAATTTCTTCCTTGACAACAGGGCGACGCATGTTATGGTTGGCATTTTTACTATACGATTCAACCATCTTATGCCAATCCCAATTTTTCAACAAGGGCTTCAAACTCATTCAAACGACGTTCAAAGACTGCAAAGGCATCATTGAGATAGTCTTCCTTCTCCATATCAACACCAGCTTTTCTCATGACATTAAGTGGGTAGTCAGACTTACCAGCCTTGAGGTAGTCGATATAGCGGTCACGGTCTTCTTGACTACCATGAACAATTTTTTCAGACAAAGCTGAGGCTGCTGCAAATCCAGTTGAATATTGATATACATAGTAGTTATAGTAGAAGTGTGGAATACGTGCCCACTCGTATTGGATTTCAGGATTGTCTTCCTTGCTCAATCCATAATACTCTTGGTTCAAGTCTGCGTAGAGTTTATTTAGGAAATCGCTGGTCAAGACTTCACCGTTTTGGTCTGCTTGGTGGATAGCGTGTTCAAACTCAGCAAATTGAGTTTGTCGGAAGACTGTTCCACGGAAACCATCTAAGAAATTATTGAGAATAGCAAAGCGTGTTGCATCGTCTTCCACTTCTTCCAATAATTTCTCCGTCAAGATATTTTCGTTTGTTGTTGAAGCAATCTCAGCCAAGAAGATAGAGTAATCTCCGTAAACATAAGGCTGCGTTTCGCGAGTATAGCTTGAATGCATACTGTGACCAGTCTCATGGACTAAGGTGAAGAGATTGTCTAGATTGTCCTGCCAGTTAAGGAGCATAAAGGCATTGGTATCGTAAGAACCACCAGAGTAGGCACCTGAACGCTTGCCTTGGTTTTCATAAACATCAATCCAACGCTCGCTGAAGGCACGTTTAACACGGCTCAAGTAATCCTCACCCAAGACTGCCAAGGCATCTTCTGCCTTTTTCAAGGCTTCTTGGTAGGTAAAACTGTATTCAATAGATGAAAGCGGTGTGTAGACATCGTACATCTTGAGGTCTGAAATCCCCAAGATTTTTGAACGAAGGTTAAGATAGCGATGCAAGAGAGGCAAATGCTTGCGAACTGCTGCTACCAAATTGTCATAAACACTCTCTGGAACAAAATTCGCTGCGAGGGCTGCATGACGAGCACTCTTGTAGTTACGAACCTTGGCACGGTAGTTTTGGACCTTAACATTGGTTTGTAAGGTTTTGGCATAGGTATGTTGGAATTGTTCGTAAGTCGCATAAAGAGCTTGATAGGCACCACGGCGCACCTCACGATTTTTAGATTCCATTAAACGCATATAAACGCCATGTGATAATTGTACTTCGTTACCATCTTCGTCTTTAACAAATGGAAAGACGATATCTGCATTATCTAAAATAGCAAAGGTTTCACTTGCCGAACCAAAGATTTCTCCAGCTCCAGCCAATAATTCTTCTTCACGTTGTGAAAGAACGTGATCCTTGCCTTGCAAAAGCTTGTCAAAATAGTGTTGATAAACCTGCAATTTTGGTTGAGCTTCTAAAAAGTCAGCATACTGCTTTTCACTAATTTCCATAAATTCAGGTTCATAGAATGAAAAGGCTTGGTCTAGCTGGCTGTAGAGAGTCATTGCTTTGGCGTAATACTCTTGATACTTGGCTTCACGTGTGTCCTGGTCATTCTTCATATGAGCATAAACGTAAAGCTTCTCCATTTGGCGTTCCATCTCAAGAGAAAATTCAGTAATCTCTAGTAGGCTATCCGCACTATCCAAGAGATGACCTTCATACTGGGCTACTGTCTCCAATTGTTCTGTTAAATCTTTTAAGGCTTCTTCCCAAGCCTGGTCAGTTGGGTAAATCGTTGATAGATCCCATGTATCTTTTTCATTTATTTCATGTCTTTGTAATACCATTAGATTCCTCCATCCTTTCTATTCTACCATATTTTTCAAGAAATATTGCTGATAAAAGGCTGGTGGATAGAGCTTTTGCCAATCATTTTGAGGATTTTCTTGGTAATAGGTGTAAAAGTGCTGATAATAGCTATTCAAGTCTTGTTCAATCTGGGAAAATTTGCCCACTATTGGTCGAATTTGTGGATACCATTCTTTGAGCCCATAAGTCAGAAGATTTTCTCCCTTTTGATAGGCTTCTGCTTGTTCTTTCATCCAAAAGGGATTTTGATAATAAAGCTGTTGTCGGATATAGCGACAGATGTCCCTATCTTGAGAAACTGTAAAATGCGAAATTTTTTGTTTCTTATAGGGAAGACGTAATATTTCCAGTAAGCTATCTTGACCATAGGGAAATTCTTTAATCTGATAATGGAGTTTGCCTCGAAGATCCTGGTGTATGAGATATTTAAGCCTTAAAAGCTGTTTTTCCTTATCTACTTCCCAAATATAAAAGCCCATATTTTGACTGAAATAAAGAAAACCTTGTTGTAGACGAGTCAAACGTTCCTTGAGCCACAGTTTTTGACCCAGCAACCACAACACTTGGTAACCATGACTACGATAGCCCTCACTTCTCTCTTTAAGAACTTTTTGAGGCAAGGGACTACACTGAACTTCTAGAGCTAGATTGCCATTTACAAATACATCTGCAATCTGTTTAAAATCTGGAAGCGGGTACTCTAATTGTACCTCTGCCTCTTTTTTCAACCAGTGATAGAGGACTTCCTTATTTGCCAAGTGTTCTGGACTTTCATTTTCAAATGAAAAATCACAGTCTTTTAAAGATTTATGGGCAAAATGGGTCCGTACACTTGGTCCTTGACGCAAACGGAGCTGGCCTCCACAAGCTGGGCAGGTGTATTCTTCCTTCTCAAGCTTATCCTCTAACACATTTACCAATTCTCCCCTAGCATCTCTCGCAACAAACATGATTTCCCTCCTTTTCTATATTATTCGTAAAAATTAATAATCGTATTTTTAATTATAGAAGAAAAGTATAGTATATTGAAATAAAATATAAGCAAATTGATTGGGGAAGTATAGTATATTGAAATAAGATGCGAACTAAGAGATTAGGAAAGTCAAATTATACTCAATGAAAATCAAAAAGCAAACTAGGAAGCTAGCCGTAAGCTGTACTTGAGTACGGTAAGGCGACGCTGACGTGGTTTGAAGAGATTTTCGAAGAGTATTAATTTATAACAATGCTTCAGAAGTCATGTTCTACTATTCCAGTTTCGATACCTTATATAATTGCCAAAGAACCAAAATCTCCTAGCAATCAATGGACTACTAGGAGATTTTTTAAGAAATTCTATATAAGCTATAAAATCAAATACAAATTTTACTAAAAGATTAGATTAACTCATATATAAATTATGCTTCTTCGTCTTCTTTACGACGACGGCCTGCAAGACCAAGACCAAGTAATGCACTTGCTGCAGCTGCTACCATAGCTACTGTAGAGTCTGCTGTACCAGTATTTGGAAGTTGTCGATCTTTATTTATTGTAGTTTCAGATACTGGAGTTCCATCTGACATTTCATTAGCACTGCCGTCCTTATGTGGCTGAGCTGGCATTTCTTCTGAAATACCATTCACACTACCTGTATAGGCTGGGACTTCTGCTGTTGGTGGCGTAACTACCTTGCCGTCACCAGCTGTACTGCTTGTGCCTACTGGTTCTGTATAGGCTGGGACTTCTGCTGTTGGTGGCGTAACTACCTTGCCGTCACCAGCTGTACTGCTTGTGCCTACTGGTTCTGTATAGGCTGGGACTTCTACAGTTGGTGGAATAATAACATTGCCTTCACCATCTGTACTACTTGTACCTACTGGTTCTGTATAAGCTGGGACTTCTGCTGTTGGTGGAACAATAACATGGCCTTCACCATCTGTACTACTTGTGCCTACTGGTTCTGTATAAGCTGGGACTTCTACAGTTGGTGGAATAATAACATTGCCTTCACCATCTGTACTACTTGTGCCTACTGGTTCTGTATAAGCTGGGACTTCTACAGTTGGTGGTGTAATACCGTTTCCTGCGCTATTCGTACTGCTTGTACCTACTGGATTTACTGCTTCAATTGCTTTAACTCCTGTAGTTTGAGCGCCGTCCACTCCTGCTTGATCCTTCGCTTCATTGATAGCATTTACGGCTGCGATGGCGGCTTGCGCTACTTCAGCTTTCGCTGCGGCTTTTTCAGCGTCTGACAATTTAGCATTCTTATCAATTGAGGCAATCTTAGTTTCTGACGCTGTTTGGATTGCTTCTAGGGCTTTCTCTTTACCTACTGGATTTACTGCTTCTACTGCTGTTGTTCCTGTAGTTTGAGCGCCGTCCACTCCTGCTTGATCCTTCGCTTCATTGATAGCATTTACGGCTGCGATGGCGGCTTGCGCTACTTCAGCTTTCGCTGCGGCTTTTTCAGCGTCTG
>CAUTXU010000048.1:0-10499 GCA_963542415.1 uncultured Streptococcus sp. | reverse complement strand
TGCAAGTGTTTTACAAAGTTTTTGTGAATTATTCTTAATCTGCTAATCTAAACGGCACTTCTACTCCTATCACTTAGCTAAACAAAAAGAAAAATCAGGAATTCCTGACTTTTACTTAGCTAATTCTCTTTCTCGTTCTTTCATTATTTTATGATTTTCATACAAACGTGATAAAAACTTAGAAATTTCTTTTAAGATAGAATAGGTTGGTACTGCCACAATCATACCAATGACGCCATAGATGTTACTTGATAATAAAAGTAATACTAAAATCGTAATTGGATGAACCTTCATCACTCCGCCAACGATTCGAGGGTAAAGGATGTTCCCATCCACTTGCTGAACAATCAGCATATAAATAACTGCAATCAGCATTCTATGAGGATCAGTAAAGACATTTGCGATAATCATTGGAATCAAACCAATACTTGGTCCCACATACGGAATGAGATTGGCTAATCCTGAAAAGATGGCGAAGACCAAAGCGTATTTTAAACCGATCACGCTATATCCGATAAAGGCCAAACAACCAATAATAATCGCATCAATTGCGACTCCACTAATATAGCGAGCAATGGTTGCATTCAAATTCTTTAAAAGGCCTGCAATATGCAACTTATCTCTCTTTAAAACAGTACGTTCAAGCATCGGTAAAAATTTGTGACCATCTAACAAAAAATAAACCAAAAACACAGGTGTCATGATAATAATTAAAACAGTACTAAAAAGAGCTGATAGGATACTTCCGACACTATTGGTCACACTATTTAGTATATTTTGTAAAATATCTACATAGGAGAGATTTAACTGTTGAATAGTCGCTTGAATATCTAAATTTTGAAAGGCTGGATAAGTAGATAAATCCACAATCAAATCTTGTAAACGACTGTAGATAGTCTGGCTAGTCGCAATCAAGCTGGTCAACTGATTGACCAAAATCGGTAAGAGATAGACTACCCCAATAACTAGCCCCCAAACCAAGGCACACAAAGTTAGTAGAATACCAATGATACGATTAATTTTGAAATACTTTTGTAAAAAATTTACAATAGGATTGGTCAAATAATATAAAAAACTACCTAGAAGAAAGGGAATCATTATGGTGTTTGCAACACTTACAAAAGGCGTTATAATCCCCCCCATCTGTCTCCATAAATAAAAGATGATGGTTAATAATAAAATCTCACTAGTCCAAAAAAATAATTTATTCTTACGAAACATGAGCTACCTCCATTCATCTATTTTACCATACTTTCAAAAAAGCTTCTTTCTTCTATCATGAAACTGGGAATATTTTTTTCTTTATGTTAGAATAAACTTACTATGAAAAAAATCATTTTAACTCTACTAAGTTTATCCGTGATTGGCTCTGCATCTACTGTTGCTGCTCAAGATTTTAATATTGCTGCAAAACATGCCATTGCTGTTGAGGCAAATACTGGTAAAATTCTCTATGAGAAAGATGCAACCCAGCCAGTCGAAATCGCTTCTATTACAAAACTACTGACAGTCTACCTTGTTTATGAGGCATTAGATAAAGGAACAATCACCTTATCAACTCCTGTAGATATTTCAGATTATCCTTATCGATTGACAACAAATTCTGAAGCAAGTAACGTTCCTATGGAGGCTCGTAATTATACTGTCGAACAACTACTTGAAGCAACATTAGTATCTAGTGCTAACAGCGCAGCCATTGCTCTAGCTGAGAAAATTGCTGGCTCAGAAAAAGATTTCGTCGATATGATGCGGGCAAAACTCTTGGAATGGGGAATTCAGGATGCCACTGTTGTCAATACGACAGGTCTTAACAATGAAACTCTAGGAGATAACATTTACCCAGGTTCTAAAAAAGATGAAGAAAATAAGCTTAGTGCTTATGATGTCGCTATTGTTGCTCGCAATCTCATCAAAAAGTACCCACAAGTCTTGGAAATCACCAAAAAACCTTCTTCTACTTTTGCTGGAATGACAATCACTTCTACTAACTACATGTTAGAAGGAATGCCTGCTCATCGAGGGGGCTTTGACGGACTTAAGACAGGAACGACAGACAAAGCTGGTGAATCTTTTGTTGGTACTACTGTCGAGAAAGGAATGAGGGTTATTACAGTTGTTTTGAATGCAGACCATCAAGACAATAATCCTTACGCTCGTTTCACAGCTACATCTTCACTAATGGATTATATCTCTTCTACATTCACACTTCGCAAAATCGTTCAAAAAGGCGATGCCTATCAAGATAGCAAAGTCCCTGTACAAGATGGAAAAGAAGATACCGTCACTGCTGTTGCCAAAGATGATATCACTCTAATTGAACGTGTTGGGAATCAATCTTCCCAATCTGTTCAATTCACACCTGATTCCAAAGCAATCCCAGCACCACTTGAAGCTGGAACAGTAGTTGGCCATTTGACTTATGAAGACAAGGATTTGATTGGTCAAGGTTACATTACCACAGAACGTCCTAGTTTCGAAATGCTAGCAGAAAAGAAAGTTGAAAAAGCCTTCTTCTTAAAAGTTTGGTGGAATCAGTTTATCCGCTTCATCAACGAAAAATTATAAAAAAATCGCGATTTAAACCGCGATTTTTTTATAATAAGTTCATCTTCAAAGTTCTTGATTTTGGGTAAATCTAAAAACAAATTTTACCCAACTGATCCTTCCATCTCATAGCTAATCAAACGGTTCAGCTCAACTGCATATTCCATTGGAAGCTCTTTTGTAAATGGTTCTACAAATCCCATAACAATCATCTCAGTTGCCTCAGATTCTGACAATCCACGGCTCATGAGGTAATAGAGTTGCTCTTCTGAAATCTTAGATACCTTAGCTTCGTGTTCCAAAGCGACTTGTGAGTTGTGAATTTCATTAAACGGAATGGTATCTGATGCTGACAAGTCATCCATGATAATGGTGTCACACTCAATGTGAGAAACAGATTTCTTAGAGTTTTTATTAAAGGTTACTTGTCCACGGTAGTCAACCTTACCTCCACCTTTAGCGATGGATTTAGACACGATAGACGAGCTTGTATGTGGAGCGTTGTGAATCATCTTAGCACCAGTGTCCTGGTGTTGCCCTGCATTAGCAAAGGCAATAGAAAGCATAGTACCACGCGCTCCTTCTCCATCAAGGTAAACAGATGGGTATTTCATGGTAGTCTTTGCACCCAAGTTGCCATCAATCCACTCAACCGTGGCATCCTTTTGAGCCTTAGCACGCTTTGTTACCAAGTTATAGACGTTATCAGACCAGTTTTGGATGGTTGTATAACGCATATAAGCACCATCCAAGGCAAAAATTTCTACGATGGCAGCATGCAAGCTATTACTTGAATAAGTTGGCGCTGTACATCCTTCAACGTAGTGGACACTTGCTCCCTCATCAACGATAATCAAGGTACGTTCAAACTGACCAGTATTTTCGTTGTTGATACGGAAGTAAGTTTGAAGAGGAATATCTACCTTGACCCCTTTTGGTACGTAGATAAAGGTTCCACCTGACCATACTGCTGAGTTAAGGGCAGCCAACTTATTATCTGTCGGCGGTACCAACTTCGCAAAGTATTGTTTAAACAAGTCTGGGTATTCCTTGAGGGCAGAATCCGTATCTGTAAAGATAATCCCCAATTTCTGGAACTCTTCCTTCATGTTGTGGTAAACCACTTCTGACTCGTACTGGGCAGAGGCACCAGCTAGATAAGCACGCTCAGCTTCTGGAATCCCGATACGTTCAAAGGTTTCTTTGATTTTTTCAGGAACATCATCCCAAGAACGGGCTGGCTTATCAGATGGTTTTTGGTAGTAGATCAAGTCATCAAAATCAATCTCTGACAAGTCTGCTCCCCAAGTTTGCATAGGCATTTTTTTGAAGGTTTCATAAGACTTCAAACGGAATTCTAACATCCACTCAGGTTCTCCCTTTGCAGCTGATAGTTCACGAATGACATCTTCATTCAATCCTTTTCCTGTCGATAGGACAGGCTCTACATCGTCATGGAAACCAAATTTATATTCACCAAGGTCAATTGGTTTTGGTTCTACTCTTTCTTCAGCCATAATATCCTTTCTTTCATTCTTCATTTCTACTGATTCATAAGACAAAAGAAACTTGTCTTACTAATTTTCTTGATTTTCAATTGTTTTCTTCAGGGCATTCCAAGCTAGGGTTGCACACTTAATTCGTTGAGGGAATTTAGCAACACCTGACAAGAAGGCTGCATCTCCAAGACTATCTTGTCTGTCATCTTTTTGCCCTTGAACCATTTCAGAAAAAATGGTCGCAAGTTCTAAAACTTCTTGCTTGGTCTTACCCAAAACAGCATCTGTCATCATACTAGCAGAGGCAGTCGAGATGGTACAACCTGAGTTTAGAAAAGCGATATCTTCCAAACGGTCCTCTGCATCAAACTTGACAGAGAGGTTGATAACATCCCCACAGGTTGGATTGTTGAGACTGATTTGTTCAGCATCATCCAACTTCCCTTGATGGTGAGGATTTTTCGAATGGTCCGCTACCACTGCCATATAAAGGCTATCTAGTTTAGAAAGTGCCATTGAAAAACTCCTTTGTCTTTTGTAAGGCATCGACTAGCTTGTCGCAATCTGCCTTGGTATTGTAGATATAAAAACTTGCGCGAGCTGTTGCTGGGACATCCAAATACTGAAGCAAGGGTTGCGCACAATGGTGACCTGCTCGAACAGCCACTCCTTCATAATCAAGTGCTGTAGCTAGGTCATGAGGATGAAGATTCCCAAGGTTAAAGGCAATGACACCTGAACGTTGGGCCAAGTTCTGCGAACCATAAATGGTCAATCCTTCAATCGCCTGCAGTTTTGGATAGATGTATGCGATCAATTCTTGTTCATGGGCTTCAATGGCATCCATACCAATCTTTTCCAGATAATCCACTGCTGCAGCAAGTCCAATAGCACCTGCCATATTGGGAGTTCCTGCCTCGAATTTCCAAGGCAATTCCTTCCAACTAGCAGATTGCTCATAGACGAAATCAATCATCTCGCCACCAAATTCAACTGGTGACATTTGCTCCAGATACTTTTCTTTGCCATAAAGAACACCGATACCAGTCGGACCAGCCATCTTGTGACCTGAAAAGGCAAAGAAGTCCACATCCAAGTCCTGGACATTAATCTTCATATGGGGTGTAGATTGAGCACCATCCACCACCATGATAGCTCCAACTTGGTGGGCTAATTGGGTGATTTCTTTAATCGGATTGACCACACCAAGAACATTTGAGGCATGAGCTAGGGAGACAAATTTGACCCTATCAGTCAATTTAGCTCGCAAGTCATCCATATCCAGAGCTCCGTCCTTGAGATAAACATAGACCAGCTCTGCTCCAGTCTTGCGACAAGCTTCCTGCCAAGGAATAATATTGGAATGGTGTTCCATGACAGAAATCAAGACCTGGTCTCCCTCAGTCAAGACTTCCTCAGCATAACGCGCTACCCAGTTAAGACTGGTTGTCGTTCCTCTAGTAAAGAGAACTTCCTTTGTAGACCCTGCATTGATAAACTTACGAATGGTTTCACGAGCAGCTTCATAGGAGGCTGTCGCACGCTCTGCCAAGGTATGAACACCACGGTGAACATTGGCATTGTCCTGCTCATAATAGCGGTTAATCGTTTCCAGAACTGCTAGTGGTTTTTGTGTCGTCGCAGCATTGTCCAAATAAATCAATGGTTCATCATTAACAATCTGGTCTAAAATTGGAAAATCCTTGCGAATCGCTTCTACATCTAACATAGGCTTCCCCTTAGCGTTTTGACAATTTTTCTTCGATGGTTGCAATCATTTCATCACGAACTTCCTTGACTGGAATCTCAACGATAACAGATCCAAGGAAACCACGAACAACCAAACGCTCAGCAGTTGCCTTGTCCAAGCCACGGCTCATGAGATAGTACATGTCTTCTGGATCTACTTGACCGATAGAAGCCGCATGACCCGCAGTTACGTCATTTTCATCAATCAAAAGAATTGGGTTGGCATCTGAACGCGCTTGGTCTGAAAGCATGAGAACACGACTTTCTTGTTGCGCATCGGCTCCCTTAGCACCCTTGATGATGTGACCGATACCGTTGAAGGTCAAAGTTGCTTTTTCAAGGATAACCCCATGTTGGAGGATATTTCCGATTGAGTTGCAACCATAGTTAGTCACTCGAGTATCAATCCCTTGTACCTGACGGCCACTTGAAAGAGCTACGACTTTAAGATCCGCATGGCTACCGTTACCAATCAAGTCGCTATCAAAGTCAGCAACGACGTTTCCTTCGTTCATGACACCGATTGCCCAGTCAATACTTGCATCGTTGCCTAATTTACCACGACGGCTAATGTAGGCAGTGACGTTTTCACCTAGACGGTCAATCGCAGCAAACTTCACTTGAGCACCAGAACGTGCAATTACTTCTACTGTGATATTAGCAGTTGCTTTGGCACTTCCTTCACCGCGTGACTCTAAACGTTCCAGATAACTAATCTTAGAATTTTTACCAGCGATAATCATAATATGCTTGTTAAACGGCACATCGCTATCGCTGTCTTGATAGAAAATTCCTTCGATTGGTTCAGCAATTTCCACGTTATCAGGAATATAGAGAACAGCACCACTATTGAAATAAGCTGTATGGTAGGCTGCCAACTTGTCATCGTCATACTTAACAGATGACATGAAGAATTCTTCTACGAGTTCTGGAATTTCTTCTAAAGCTGAGTGAAAGTCTGTGAAGATAACACCCTGTTCAGCTAACTCAACTGGAGTTTGCTCAAAAACTGTTTGAGTTCCTACTTGCACTAACTTCAAGTGGTTATCTAAAGCTGTGAAGTCTGGAACATTTGCTGATGGCTCACTTTCTGTAATCGTTCCATCGCCCAGATTCCAACGGTGGAATTTGACACGCTCAATAACTGGTAATTCTAAGCTCTCAATTTTATCAAAAGCTTTTTGACGGAGGTCAGCCAACCAGCTTGGTTCAGCGTGCATTTCTGAAAAAAGTTTAATATTTTCTTTAGTCATTTACTTCTCCTAAAAGATACGAGGGAATTACAATTCTTCCTTGTAGTCGTAGCCAAGTTCTTCAGCTAGTTTTGCGTATCCTTCACGTTCCAAACGCGCAGCCAATTCTGGACCACCAGAAAGGACAACACGACCTTCCATCATGACGTGTACCACATCTGGTGTGATGTAGTTCAAAAGACGTTGGTAGTGAGTGATAATCATAGCACCAAAACCTTCACCACGCATGGCATTCACACCTTTAGACACAACTTTAAGGGCATCAATATCAAGACCAGAGTCAATCTCGTCCAAAAGGGCAAATGTTGGTTCCAACATCAAGAGTTGAAGAATTTCATTACGTTTTTTCTCACCACCAGAGAAACCTTCGTTGAGGTAACGCTCAGCCATTTCTTCTTTCATGTTGAGCAATTCCATTTTCTCGTCCAGTTTAGTAATGAACTCACGAACTGAAATCTTTTCATCATCTTCTTTACCAGCATTCATGGCTGCACGAAGAAACTCAGCATTGGTAATTCCAGGAATTTCTGATGGGTATTGCATAGCAAGGAAAAGTCCCATACGCGCACGCTCGTCAACTTCCAATTCAAGGATGTTTACGCCGTCAAACAAGACTTCACCTTTGGTAACTTCATAGTTTGGATTTCCCATGATAGCGGCAGAAAGAGTCGATTTACCAGTACCATTTGGCCCCATGATAGCGGCGATTTCTCCTGTTTTCAGGGTCAGGTTAACCCCTTTTAAAATTTCTTTTCCTTCAATCTCAACGTGAAGATCTTTGATCTCTAATACTGACATGATAGTTCCTTTCTTTTTCAAGGCCTTTACAGTACTTACTAGAAACATACTTAATTTCCCTAGAAAATACGGTAAAAGGTCAATAAATATACTTTTATAGTATAACAAAAAAAAGCCTAAAAGGCTTTGATTTTGTCTAGAAGCTGAGGACTAGTCTTTTCCTTTCAAATGCTGGTCAATGACATCTACAATCTTGCCCATCAAATAACTAACTCGAAAATTTCGAAAGAGCAAAATGGCCCAAAAGGCTGCCATAATATAGCGACCAGTCATCCAGGCTTCATTAAAAAAATAGGTCTCAGCAGCTGTAAACAGCGCGATGATAATAAATTGTTGTCTATTCATAAACTTATTGTATCATGAAATCTTTCTTTAGTCTTCCTCTACCTTCACTTTATCAGCCAAAAATTCAAATCCTTCTGGAATCAGGCTTTCTTCTGCTTCTTTTTCAGTTTGAGAAGATTTGGCTTTGGCTGAAAAGGCTGCGCGAACTTCTTTCCATTCCTCCATGGAAATGGCTAAAATCTCAGGTGAAAAACCTGCTGCCTGACTGAGGATGTTGCCAAACATGGTGTTGAGATTGTCTCGTTTCATGGTTTGACCAGCATTGAAGTTAGACTCAAAAGCAAGAATAGCATGGTGTTCATTGGCCGCAACTGGTTGAGATCCAACTAGCAGAGCCTTATCGGGACCTCCAAGACTTTCAATCACCTCTCCCCAGGCATTCTGTAAGCGAATCAGGTTTTGACGTGCTAAATCAGGATTTTCAACGGCCTCTTGTAGGATAGATTGAACTTTATTGCGATCCACACGATAGACTGTCTTGCCCGCTGCTGGGCGACTAGGTGCTGGACTAGTTGGCTTGGGTATAGTTCCTACATTTGCTAGTTCTTGCTTAAGACGCGCAACTTCCTGTCTCAATGCAGAAATTTCACTTTCAACCGCCCCTGAAAGAGCTGGTTCAGGCTCAATCTCTGCCAATCGAATAGTCATCATCTCAGCATAAATCTTGGGCTGCAAACTAGACTTAATATCTGCTAAACTCACTGTCGCTAAACGAATCATTTCAAACAGATTTTCTTGAGGAAGTGTCAAATTTTCTACAAAGACTGAACTATGGTGAGTATTTTCCCCACCTGTTTGAACAATTAACAAATCTCTTAAATAGTGCAAAAGATCCGTCACAAAACGAGTCATGCTCTTACCATTGTCAAAAAGAAGATTTAAGCAAGACAAAGCCTTGGGAACATCCTGTTGAGACAAGGCAGCCACATAATCATCCAAGGCTGATAGGCTAATGGTGCCAGTAATTTCTTCAGAGATAGCAGTCGTCAATTCATTTCCCTGTGTCAAACTCAGGGCTTGATCCAAAATAGACAAGGCGTCCCGCATCCCACCTTCAGCCCGTCTAGCAATGATTTCCACAGCCTCTGGTTCAGAGCTAATATTTTCCTTTTCTAAGATATAGTGGATATGCTCCTTAATATCCTGTGTTTTAATTGATTTAAATTCAAAGCGTTGCACACGCGATAGAATAGTGGCAGGAATCTTGTGTAATTCAGTAGTGGCCAAAATAAAGACCACATTCTGTGTTGGCTCTTCCAGCGTCTTTAGGAGAGCATTAAAAGCCCCTGTAGACAACATGTGAACCTCATCTATGATATAAACCTTATAACGGGCAAGGCTAGGGGCGTAGGTAGATTTATCACGAATTTCACGGATTTCATCCACCCCATTATTAGAGGCTGCATCCATTTCGATGACATCTTCTAAACTACCATCCGTCACTGCCTGACAAATATAGCAGTTATTACATGGTTCACCACCCACTTGATTGGGACAATTCATAGCTTTGGCAAAAATCTTAGCTACACTGGTTTTTCCCGTTCCACGAGGACCAGAAAAAAGATAAGCATGACTTATTTTCTCTTGCTCTACTGCTTGTTTAAGAGTCTTAGCCACAACTTCCTGTCCAACCAACTGGGAGAAGTTTTGACTTCTATATTTTCGATAAAGTGCTTGATACATTAGGCTTTCTCCCCAAACATTGTAAAGTCCCATTCTGTCTTTTCAAGCAAAATAGCGACAAATTGTTCCAAATAATCTCGATCCATAGCATCATAATCATCAATCTCTGAAGAATCCAAATCCAGAACTCCAAGTAATTGACCATTCTTAACCATCGGAACAACAATTTCACTTTTAGCTCGACTATCACAAGAAATATAGTTGGGATAAGTTGTTACATCACCAACCAGAACAGTTTCCTGAAAGTGAGCTGCCTCCCCACAAACACCTTTTCCCAGTGCAATACGGATGCAGGAAACACCACCTTGGAAAGGACCTAAAACCAATTCCTTTCCATCGAACAGATAAAAGCCTGCAAATACGGTATTAGGAAAGCGTGATTTTAGAAGAGCACTGGCGTTGGAAAGATTAGCCAAAACATTGGTTTCACCATCCAATAAAAAAGAGAGCTCCTCATTTAACATTTGATAACGTGATTGTTTTTCTGATTCTAACATAGAACTATTATATCAAAAAAGGCTTACAGACAAAAGAAAAATCCCTTGTTTAGGAAACAAAGGATTTTATGAATTTTCAATTTGATTAAAGTTCGATATCACCGAACAAGTCAGCCATTGAGAATCCTGTT
>CAUTXU010000047.1:0-10758 GCA_963542415.1 uncultured Streptococcus sp. | reverse complement strand
ATCAGACTAACTTCCACTTGGAGTAGCAGTGGAACTTAGTTTGGGAATTTACCTAAAAAACATACCATTCTAAAACATTTTTTGTACAAGTATAAATTTATATAAATATCTCCATTATCCCACCTTCAACTTTCTTTTTCATTCCTTTTATGGTAAAATGAAGAGTAATAATATTTATTAAAGAGGTAAAAACATGATTGAAGCAAGCAAATTGAAAGCTGGTATGACATTTGAAACTGCAGACGGAAAATTGATCCGCGTTTTGGAAGCTAGCCACCACAAACCAGGTAAAGGGAACACGATCATGCGTATGAAATTACGTGATGTCCGTACTGGTTCTACATTTGACACAAGCTACCGTCCAGAAGAAAAATTCGAACAAGCTATTATCGAAACTGTTCCAGCTCAATACTTGTACAAAATGGATGAAACTGCCTACTTCATGAACACTGAAACTTACGACCAATACGAAATCCCAGTCGTAAACGTTGAAAATGAATTGCTTTACATCCTTGAAAACTCTGATGTAAAAATCCAATTCTACGGAACTGAAGTAATCGGTGTAACTGTACCAACTACTGTTGAATTGACAGTTGCTGAAACACAACCATCTATCAAAGGTGCTACTGTTACAGGTTCTGGTAAACCAGCAACTATGGAAACTGGACTTGTTGTCAACGTTCCAGACTTCATCGAAGCTGGACAAAAATTGATCATCAACACTGCAGAAGGAACTTACGTTTCTCGTGCCTAATCTCTAGAAAGAGGTCATTCTATGGGAATTGAAGAACAATTTGGCGAAATCGTTATCGCTCCACGTGTACTTGAAAAAATCATTGCCATCGCAACTGCTAAAGTTGATGGTGTCCACTCATTTTCAAATAAATCCGTATCTGATACCCTATCAAAACTCTCTCTTGGTCGTGGCGTCTACTTAAAAGAAAGCAACGAAGAACTAACTGCTGACATCTATCTCTATCTTGAGTACGGTGTGAAAGTACCAAAAGTTGCTCTTGCTATTCAAAAAGCAGTCAAAGATGCTGTCCGTGATATGGCTGATGTGGAACTTGCTGCTGTCAACATCCATGTTGCAGGAATCGTTCCAGATAAAACACCAAAACCTGAGTTGAAAGATCTATTTAACGAGGACTTCCTCAATGACTAGTCCATTATTAGAATCTAGACGCGAACTTCGTAAATGCGCTTTTCAAGCTCTTATGAGCCTTGAATTCGGCACAGATATGGAAACAGCTTGTCACTTTGCCTACACGCATGACCGTGAAGATGCAGATGTGCAAATCCCTGCCTTTCTTCTGAACTTGGTTTCTGGCGTTCAAGCTCAAAAAGACGAGTTGGATAAACAAATCAACCAGCACCTCAAGTCAGGCTGGACAGTTGAACGATTGACCTTGGTCGAAAAAAACTTACTACGCTTGGGTATCTTTGAAATCACATCATTTGATACACCTCAGCTGGTAGCAGTCAATGAAGCTATTGAACTCGCTAAGAATTTTTCAGATCAAAAATCAGCCCGCTTTATCAACGGACTGCTTAGTCAATTTGTAACTGAAGAAAATGAATAATCGAAAAGGTGTTTGGTCTTCCAAGCACTTTTTCTTCGTCCTTTATGCAGAGTATAGTGGATTGAACCTAGAATAGTACACTAAGGATTCTAAAACGTTTCTAGAAATTAATTTGACTTTCCTAATCTCTTTGTTCATATCTTATTTCAATCTACTATAATACTCTTCAAAAATCTCTTCAAATCACGTCAGCTTCGCCTTGCCGTATAGATGTTACTGACTTCGTCAGTTCTATCTGCAACCTCAAAACAGTGTTTTGAGCTGACTTCGTCAGTCTTATCTACAACCTCAAAACAGTGTTTTGAGCAGCCTGCGGCTAGTTTCCTAGTTTGCTCTTTAATTTTTATTGAGCATAAGAACCACATAAAAACTAGAACTGACTGCCAGTTCTAGTTTTTGTATTAGTATTTTCTAAATCGTTGGTAACGCTCTTCCAACAACTCTTCTAGCGGTTTTTGTGAAAGTCTAGCTAGATCGGCTTGGAGTTCTTTTTTAACATTCTTAATCAGTTCTTTACTAGAAAGTCCTGCTTCAGAAATCACCTTATCCACCACGTCCATTTCTAACAGTTCATGCGAAGTGATTTTCATCAGTTCTGCCGCTTCCATGGCACGACTGCCGTCCTTCCATAGAATGGAAGCAAAGCCTTCTGGGCTGAGAATGGCATAGATAGAATTTTCCAGCATCCAGACACGGTCTGCGACTGCTAGAGCCAGAGCCCCACCTGAACCACCTTCACCAATAATGATGGCGATAATCGGAACTTTCAGGTCACTCATTTCCATGAGATTGCGAGCAATAGCTTCTCCCTGTCCACGTTCTTCCGCTCCCACACCAGGATAGGCACCTGCTGTATTGATAAAGGTCACAACTGGACGGCCAAACTTTTCAGCCTGTTTCATCAACCGTAGAGCCTTGCGGTAGCCTTCTGGATGCGGTTGGCCAAAATTCCGTTTAAGGTTGTCTTGTAAACTCTTGCCTTTTTGGATACCAACCACTGTTACAGCTTGGTCCCCAAGCCAGCCAATACCACCAACAACTGCACCATCGTCACGAAAAGAACGGTCACCGTGTAATTGGATAAATTCATCAAAAATGCCTGTCGCAAAGTCCAAGGTTGTCAAGCGACTCTGCTCACGCGCTTCTCTGACTATTTTTGCAATATTCATCTAGGACCCCCTCCGTGCAATCTGACTAGGCTAGCAATAGTGTCTGGCAAGTCTCTTCTTTTAACAATAGCATCCACAAAACCATGTTCCAATAGGAATTCTGCCTTTTGGAAATCCTCAGGCAAGCTTTCACGAACCGTATTTTCAATCACACGACGCCCAGCAAAACCAACCAAGCTCTGTGGTTCAGCCAGAATGATATCTCCTTCCATAGCGAAAGAAGCTGTGACACCACCTGTCGTTGGATCTGTCAAAATGGTCAGGTAAAAGAGACCAGCATTTGAATGGCGTTTAACTGCTGCAGAAATCTTGGCCATCTGCATGAGACTCATGATTCCTTCCTGCATACGGGCTCCACCAGAGGCTGTGAAGAGGACAACTGGCAATTTTTCGACAGTCGCATACTCAAATAAGCGAGTGATTTTTTCACCTACAACTGTACCCATAGAAGCCATGATAAAGTTGGAATCCATAATCCCAAGAGCCACAGTCTGACCTTTAATAAGAGCAGTTCCTGTCACAACGGCTTCATCCAGACCTGTTTTTTCACGCATAGTTGCTAGTTTCTTTTGATAACCAGGGAAATGCAAGGGATCCTTGCTTTCAATCCCTGTAAACAATTCCTTGAAGGTTCCCATATCAATCGTCAAAGCCAAGCGTTCTTGGGCAGAAATACGAAAGGTATAGCTACAGTGTGGACAGATACGCTCACTTCCCAGATCCTTCTGATAGATGGTATGCTTACAGCCTGGACACTGGGAGAATAATTCATCTGGAACCTCTGGCTTGGCTTGAGGTTTTTCCCTAACCGAACGATTGGGATTAATTCGAATATACTTATCTTTTTTACTAAATAGAGCCATTGATTCCCCTTTTCGGTTTAAACTCTTAAAGTCATTTTATTCTTTTTCTTGATATTTAGGTAAGAAGGTTTCCATCAAGAAGGAAGTATCATAATCTCCAGCAATGACATTGCGATCTGAAATGAGGTCAAGCTGGAAATCTGCATTGGTCTGCACCCCTTCAATCTCTAGTTCATAGAGGGCACGTTGCATTTTCATCAAGGCATCAAAACGATTTTCGCCGTGAACGATGACTTTGGCAATCATACTATCATAATAAGGCGGAATAGTATAACCTGGATAAACCGCTGAATCCACGCGCAAGCCAACTCCCCCACTTGGAAGATAGAGATTGGTAATCTTACCTGGACTTGGAGCAAAGTTAAAAGCTGGATTTTCTGCATTGATACGACACTCGATGGCATGACCTCGTAGAACAATATCTTCTTGCTTAACAGACAGAGGTTGACCTGCTGCAATGCGAATCTGTTCCTTAACGATATCCACACCTGAAACAAATTCTGTTACTGGATGTTCTACTTGTACACGAGTATTCATCTCCATAAAATAGAATTTACCGCTGGCTTCATCAAGAAGAAACTCAATGGTCCCTGCATTCTCATAGCCAACAGACTCTGCCGCTCGAACAGCCGCAGCACCGATTTCATGGCGCAACGTTTTTCCGATTGCAATCGAAGGACTTTCTTCCAAAACCTTTTGATTATTCCGTTGAAGAGAACAATCCCGTTCACCTAAATGAATCACATGTCCATGCTCATCTCCTAGGATTTGAACCTCGATGTGACGAGCTGGATAGATAACCCGTTCTATGTACATGGCACCATTGCCATAATTGGCCTTGGCTTCACTAGAAGCAGTTTCAAAGGCGGAAACGAGGTCTTCTGGTTTTTCAACCTTACGAATCCCTTTACCACCTCCACCTGCTGAAGCCTTGAGCATAACAGGATAGCCAATTTTTTCAGCAACAATCAAAGCTTCCTCAGAGTTATGCACTTCTCCATCTGAACCTGGAATGACAGGCACACCTGCTTTTATCATCTGAGCACGCGCATTGATCTTGTCTCCCATCATATCCATGACATGACCAGATGGACCGATAAACTTAATCCCCACCTCTTCACACATGGTTGCAAATTTGGAATTTTCACTGAGAAATCCAAAACCTGGGTGAATGGCTTCTGCCTCAGTCAAGACTGCAGCTGATAGAACCGCATTAATATTGAGATAAGACTCTGTTGCCTTACCAGGACCGATACAAACTGCTTCATCTGCCAAAAGCGTATGAAGGGCTTCCTTATCAGCAGTTGAATAAACCGCCACCGTCGCAATCCCCAATTCACGCGCCGCACGGATAATACGAACCGCAATTTCACCACGATTGGCAATTAAAATTTTTCGAAACATGGAGAACCTCCTTAGTTCCCTATTGCAAAGGTAAGAGTACCACTAGCTGCAAGCTTGCCATCCACTTCAGCCTTTGCTTCAACCACAGCAATCGTGCCACGACGTTTTACAAAAGTCGCTGTCATAACCAATTGGTCACCTGGTACAACTTGCTTCTTGAATTTAACCTTGTCCATACCAGCGTAAAAGACCAGTTTTCCTTTATTTTCAGGTTTTGACAACTCCAAGACACCAGCTGTTTGCGCCAAGGCTTCCATGATCAGAACACCTGGCATAACTGGATATTGAGGGAAATGACCGTTGAAGAAGGGCTCGTTAATGGTCACATTTTTGATAGCTACAATAGTGTCCTCGCTCACTTCCAACACACGGTCTACTAGGAGCATAGGATAACGGTGGGGAAGGGCTTCTTTAATTCCTTGAATATCGATCATTTGATACGTACCAATCCTTTACCAAACTCAACCATTTCTTCGTTAGAAACGAGAATTTCCGTTACCACACCATCCTTAGGAGCTGGGATTTCATTCATGACTTTCATGGCTTCGATAATTACCAATGTTTGACCTTTTTTAACACTATCACCAACTGTTACAAAGGCAGGTTTATCTGGACCAGCAGCCAAGTAAGCCACCCCAACAAGTGGGCTCTCTACAAGATCTCCCTCAGCAGCCACACTTGTTTCAGCTGGAGCTGGAACCTCTTCTGCTACAGTCTCTGCTGGAGCAGATGTAGGAGCTACTGGACTTGGTGTTGCTAGAAGAGGTGCTGGAGCAACTTGAGGTGCAACTTCAGACACCAGTCTAGCTTCATTCTTGCTAAACTCCAACTCATCCGTCCCATTCTTATAAGAAAACTCTCTCAAACTTGACTGGTCAAATTGGGCCATCAAGTCTTTAATATCGTTTAAATTCATACTTATTTATTCTCCCAACGTTTGAAAGCAAGAACTGCATTGTGGCCACCAAAACCAAAAGTATTTGAAATAGCATATGGAATTTCTTGCTCCAAGCCTTGTCCATAAACGACATTGGCTTCGATATAATCTGATACTTCACTTGTCCCAGCTGTCATTGGAACAAAGTTATGACGCATAGCCTCGATTGTTACGATAGCTTCTACTGCACCTGCAGCCCCCAGCAAATGTCCTGTGAAAGACTTAGTTGATGATACGGGCACTTCCTTACCAAGAACAGCTACGATCGCACCACTTTCTCCTTTTTCATTGGCAGGAGTTGACGTTCCGTGAGCATTGACATAGGCTACTTGCTCTGGGGAAATCTCAGCTTCTTCCAAGGCTAATTTGATGGCCTTGATAGCTCCCTGACCTTCTGGATGAGGAGAAGTCATGTGGTAGGCATCACAGGTGTGTCCATAACCAACCACTTCAGCAAGGATAGTAGCCCCACGTTTTTCAGCGTGTTCAAGGCTTTCAAGAACCAACATCCCTGAACCTTCTCCCATGACAAAACCATTACGGTCCTTATCAAATGGAATAGAAGCACGACTTGGGTCCTCTGTAGTTGAGAGAGCAGTTAGGGCTTGGAAACCAGCAATAGCAAAAGGTGTGATAGAGGCTTCTGAACCACCTACCAACATAACGTCTTGGAAACCAAATTTAATTGAGCGGAAGGCATCCCCAATCGCGTCATTTGATGAAGCGCAGGCAGTATTGATGGATTTACAAACACCGTTTGCTCCAAAACGCATAGCAACATTTCCTGAAGCCATATTTGGCAAGGCTTTTGGAAGGGTCAATGGTTTCACACGTTTTGGTCCTTTGTCATTTAGGCGAAGCACTTGATCTTCAATTTCTTTGATTCCACCAATACCAGAGGCCACGATAACACCAAAACGATCTTTATCAAGAGCCTCTACATCCAAATTGGCATGATTGACAGCTTCTTGGGCTGCATACAAGGCATATAAAGAATAGTTATCAAAACGATTGGTATCTTTCTTAACAAAATATTTATCAAAAGGAAAATCTTGGATTTCTGCTGCATTATGCACATCGAAGTCACTATGGTCAAATTTTGTAATTTTACCAATTCCGATTTTTCCAGTTGTCAAACTATTCCAAAATTCTTCTGGTGTATTTCCGATTGGAGATGTTACTCCATAACCTGTTACTACTACGCGATTTAGTTTCATCTTTTTCACCTCTAGCTTCTGCTACATACTTAAGCCACCATCAATGGCAACCACTTGACCAGTTAGATAATCTTGGCCTGCTAAAAATACTGTCAAATCTGCAACCTGCTCTGCCTGCCCAAATTCTTTCATAGGAATTTGCGCCAGCATGGCATCTTTTACCTTGTCTGATAGAACAGCTGTCATATCGGACTCAATCATTCCAGGTGCAATAGCATTAACCCTGATATTGCGATTGGCCACTTCACGCGCCACAGACTTGGTAAAACCAATCAAACCAGCCTTAGAAGCTGCATAGTTAGCTTGACCGATATTTCCCATCAAACCAACAACACTAGACATATTAATGATAGCACCTTCTCTGGCTTTCATCATCGGTTTCAAGACTGATTGTGTCATGTTAAAGGCACCAGTCAGGTTAACCTTGAGCACTTTTTCAAAATCTGCTTCTGTCATCTTGAGCATCAGGGTATCTTGGGTAATCCCTGCATTGTTGACCAAAACATCTACTGAACCCAGCTCTGCAATAGCTTGCTCAACCATACGCTTAGCGTCTGCAAAATCTGATACATCTCCTGAAATAGGAACCACCTTGACACCATAGTTTGAAAACTCGGCTAGCAAGTCTTCTGAGATGACCCCACGGCTGTTTAATACAATATTAGCTCCTGCTTGAGCAAACTTGTGGGCGATGGCAAGACCGATTCCACGACTCGAACCTGTAACAAAGATATTTTTATTTTTTAGTTGCATTCTTTTCTCCTGTTTCCTCCTGTATTTATGGGAGAAGGGATTACTAGTTTCCTAGAAGAGCTTCCAAGCTAGCCTGATCTTCAACATTGGCTAGTTTAGCCGTCTTATCAATCTTTTTAACAAAGCCTGACAAAACTTTCCCCGGCCCAATCTCGATAAAGTTGGTTACGCCTGCTTCTTGCATAACTGCAATACTCTCATAGAAACGAACTGGTTCCTTGACCTGACGCGTCAAAAGTTGAGCAATGTCTTCTTTTTGCATGACACTTGCTTCTGTATTGCCGACTAGGGGATAAGTAAAATCTGAAAAACTTACCTGAGCTAGAGTTTCAGCCAGTTTCTGGCTAGCAGGCTCAAGGAGAGCGGTATGAAAGGGACCTGAAACTTTGAGAAGAATCAAGCGTTTGGCACCAGCTTCTTGTAAGAGTTCAACAGCTCGGTCAACTGCAGCCACTTCTCCACCAATCACGATTTGTGCAGGTGTATTATAGTTGGCTGGGGTAACCACTCCAAGTTCAGAAGCTTTTCGACAGGCTTCCTCAATGACCTCTACTGGCGTATTGAGAACTGCGACCATCTTGCCAGAGCCAGCAGGGGCCGCTTCTTCCATATAGGCGCCACGCTTAGCAACCAAGGATACCGCATCTGCAAAATCCAAGGCACCGCTGGCCACCAAGGCAGAGTATTCTCCAAGAGACAAACCAGCAACCATATCAGGCTGATAGCCCTTTTCTTGCAATAAACGATAAATAGCAACTGAAGTAGCTAAAATGGCTGGTTGCGTATAGCGAGTCTGGTTAAGTTTGTCTTCTTCCGTATCAATGAGATGACGCAAATCATAACCGAGTATCTGACTCGCTTGATCAATTGTTTCTTTGACAATCGAATACTGATCATAGAGATCCCGTCCCATCCCTAAATACTGGGCACCTTGACCAGCAAATAAAAAGGCTGTTTTAGTCATTTCTTACAACTCCTGCCCAACGAGAGGCTTCTTCTTGAATTTTCTTAGCTGCTCCGTAGTATAAATCTTTTAGGATTTCTTCAACGGTTTCTTCTTTGGAAACAAGCCCCGCAATTTGACCTGCCATGACAGAGCCACCATCGACATCTCCGTGAACAACTGCTTTGGCTAGGGCACCCGCTCCCATTTGTTCAAAAATTTCCAAATCAGGATTTTCTTGTTTAAAGGCATCTTTTTCAGCTTGTTCAAAATCACGAGTCAACTGATTTTTAATAGCACGAACAGCATGTCCAAAGTGTTGAGCTGAAATCGTAGTATCAATATCTCTAGCTTTTAAAATTTTCGCCTTATAATTTGGATGGGCATTAGACTCTTTTGCAACGACAAAACGAGTTCCAACCTGAACAGCCTCTGCACCTAGCATAAAGCCAGCCGCAGCACCTTCACCATCCGCAATCCCTCCTGCAGCAATAACAGGAATAGATACAGCAGCAGCAACCTGGCGCACCAAGGTCATGGTTGTTAATTTACCAATATGCCCCCCAGCTTCCATTCCTTCTGCAATAACGGCATCCGCACCGATTTTTTCCATGCGTTTAGCTAGGGCAACACTTGGTACAACAGGAATAACCGTAATACCAGCTTCATGGAAACGTTCCATGTATTTGCTTGGATTTCCTGCGCCTGTTGTCACTACCTTAACCCCTTCCTCGATAACGAGGTCTACAATATCTTCCACAAAGGGAGACAAGAGCATGATGTTGACACCAAAGGGTTTATCAGTCAATGATTTGATTTTATCAATATTTGCCTTGACAACTTCTTTAGGGGCATTTCCCCCACCGATAATCCCTAGTCCTCCAGCCTTGGAAACAGCCCCTGCCAAATCACCATCAGCAACCCAGGCCATTCCTCCTTGGAAAATAGGATAATCAATGTTCAATAATTCTGTAATACGCGTTTTCATAGTGCCTCCATCGTTTCTTGCTTACGTAATAGTTCGATATCGTCATAATTTGAAAATCAAACTATTGCCTAAACAAGAGGGAGCGGGTTTCCCTACTCCTTCTATCTATATTCTGTTTATTTTGTTTGCTCTTCAACGTAGGCAACCAAGTCACCAACTGTTTTCAAGTCATCTTCTGCTTCGATTTGGATATCAAAAGCATCTTCAATTTCTGAGATTACTTGGAACAAGTCCAATGAATCTGCGTCCAAATCATCAAAAGTTGATTCAAGTGTTACTTCTGATGCGTCTTTCCCAAGTTCTTCAACGATAATTTCTTGTACTTTTTCAAATACTGCCATGATAGGACTCCTTTAAAATAAATAGTTTTTATAACAATGTGTTCACCACATGATTACCTAAATTGTAAGAATGAGCGTGCCCCAGGTCAAGCCTCCACCGAAGCCTGATAGCAGAACAGTCTGACTACCATCTAAACGGATGAGGCCTTGTTCTACACACTCTGAAAGTAAAATCGGGATACTGGCTGCACTGGTATTGCCATATTCCATCATATTGGCTGGAAGTTTAGCTCGGTCGACACCGATTTTTCTAGCCATCTTATCCAAGATACGGTCATTAGCCTGATGAAGTAGCAGATAATCCAAGTCTGTCGCCTCTACAGGAGATTCTTCAATAGTCTGCTTGATAGACTTAGCTACATCCCGAATAGCAAAATCAAAGACTGCGCGTCCATCCATCTTCAAAAATGAATCTGCATTTTCTTGATCTGAAAATGGAGAATGTAGGCCTGAATGTCCATAGGTCAGACACTCGCTACGACTCCCATCGCTATTGAGACTCTCAGCCAAGAAATGCTCTTGCTCGCTAGCTTCTAGCAAGACTCCACCAGCACCATCTC
>CAUTXU010000046.1:0-10821 GCA_963542415.1 uncultured Streptococcus sp. | reverse complement strand
CTCTACTTTTCTCTTTGCTTCCCTGTTGCCCAGTTTGGTCGCAAGATGGAGCAAGCCAACAAAAAAGCCTATTCACTTTAGGAGGTTACTATGGAATCTATTTTAGAAGTTTTGACCCCAGATAACCTAGTCTTTATCTTTAAAGGATTTGGCTTGACCCTCTATATTTCTCTGATTGCCATCGTCCTCTCTACCCTCATCGGTACAGTTCTAGCGGTCATGAGAAATGGCAAAAATCCTATCTTGCGTATTATTTCCAGCATTTACATCGAATTTGTGCGTAATGTTCCCAACCTCCTCTGGATTTTCACTATCTTTTTGGTATTTAAGATGAAGTCCACACCAGCTGGTATCACCGCCTTTACCCTCTTTACATCAGCAGCCTTGGCTGAGATTATCCGAGGTGGTCTCAACGCTGTGGACAAGGGGCAATACGAAGCAGGAATGTCACAAGGATTTACCTCTATACAAATCCTCTATCACATCATTCTCCCACAAGCAATCCGTAAAATGCTACCAGCCATCATTTCTCAGTTTGTAACCGTGATTAAGGATACCAGTCTTCTCTACTCTGTTATCGCCCTACAAGAACTCTTTGGAGCCAGCCAAATTCTCATGGGCCGTTATTTCGAACCAGAGCAAGTGTTTAGTCTTTATATCCTGATTGCCCTCATCTACTTCAGCTTCAACCTAGCAATTTCGAGCCTATCTCATATGCTAGCCAAACGTTGGCAACAAGCTGCAGAATAATACTCTTCGAAAATCTCTTCAAACCACGTCAGCTTCCATCTGCAACCTCAAAACAGTGTTTTGAGCAGCCTGCGTCTAGCTTCCTAGTTTGCTCTTTGATTTTCATTGAGTATAAACAGCCACTCTCCAGTTCAATTGGAGAGTTTTTTTGATGAGAATAGATATTTATAGACCTCAATTTGACACCATACTTTTTCTATGATAAAATGTAACAAATTTATTTACAACAAATCAAATCTAAATGAAATGGAATTTTTTATGAAATCACTCAAAGGACTACTCTTTATCATAGCTAGTTTTGTCTTGACTATTTTGACTTGGATGAACACTTCTCCCCAATTCATGATTCCAGGACTAGCTTTAACAAGCCTATCTCTGACTTTTATCCTAGCCACTCGTCTCCCACTACTAGAAAGCTGGTTTCACGGTTTGGAGAAGGTCTATACTGTCCACAAATTCACAGCCTTTCTCTCCATCATCCTACTCATCTTTCATAACTTTAGTATGGGCGGTTTGTGGGGCTCTCGATTAGCTGCTCAGTTTGGCAATCTTGCCATCTATATCTTTGTCAGTATCATCCTTGTCGCCTATTTAGGCAAATACATCCAATACGAAGCTTGGCGATGGATTCACCGCCTGGTTTACCTAGCCTATATTTTTGGACTCTTTCACGTCTACATGATGATGGGCAATCGTCTCCTCACATTTAATCTTCTAAGTTTTCTTGTTGGTAGCTATGCCCTTTTAGGCTTACTAGCTGGTTTTTATATCATCTTCCTTTATCAAAAGATTTGCTTCCCCTATCTAGGGAAAATTACCAATCTCAAACGCTTAAATCACGATACTAGAGAAATTCAAATCCATCTTAGCAGACCTTTCAACTATCAATCAGGACAATTTGCCTTCCTAAAGATTTTCCAAGAAGGTTTTGAAAGTGCTCCGCATCCCTTTTCTATCTCAGGAGGTCATGGTCAAACTCTTTACTTTACTGTCAAAAATTCAGGTGACCATACCAAGAATATCTATGACAATCTTCAAGTCGGCAGCAAAGTAAGCGTAGACAGAGCTTACGGACACATGATTATAGAAGAAGGACGAGAAAATCAGGTTTGGATTGCTGGAGGCATTGGGATCACCCCCTTCATCTCTTACATCCGTGAACATCCTATTTTAGATAAACAGGTTCACTTCTACTATAGCTTCCGTGGAGAAGAAAATGCAGTCTACCTAAATTTGCTCCGTAACTATGCTCAGAAAAACCCTAATTTTAAACTCCATCTAGTAGACAGTACAAAAGACGGCTATCTTAATTTTGAGCAAGAAGAAATGCCTGAACATGCAAGCATCTATATGTGTGGTCCTCTTTCTATGATAAAGTCACTTGCCAAACAGATCAAGAAACAAAATCCAAAAGCAGAGCTTATTTACGAAGGATTCAAGTTCAAATAAGCACTCATACTCTCCTGGAATTTCCCAGGAGTTTTTTCTACACAACCGCAAAAAACACTGCCAGATTTCTAGCAGTGTCTTGAGTTTCATTTATCTTAGTAAACTGTTCTTTCAGTTTCTACATCGAAGAAGTGGGCTTTGTTCAAGTCAAATCCAAGTTCAACTGTTGCGCCTGTTTGCAAGTAGTCACGAGCATCAACTTTAGCAACAAATTCGTCTTTACCAACTTGGCAGTAAAGGTGAGATTCTGAACCAAGCAATTCTGATACAGAGATAGTAGCTTTTACAACTGATTCTGGGAATGTTTCAAGGAATGCTTCCTCTGCATTCACATCTTCTGGACGGATACCGAAGATCAATTCTTTACCTTCGTAACCTTTTTCACGAAGAACTTTCAAAGCACCTTCTGGCACTTTCAAACGGAAACCGTCAGAAACAATTTCGCTACCAACCAATTTCACGTTGATGAAGTTCATTGCTGGGCTTCCGATGAATCCTGCAACGAATTTGTTAACTGGGTTTTTGTAAACTTCTTGAGGAGAACCGATTTGTTCTACACGTCCGATAGTACCTGTACCAGCAGGGTTCTTAGTTGCTGACATGATAACGATACGGTCTGCAAGTGTCATCGCTTCTGTTTGGTCGTGAGTTACATAGATAGTTGTAGCTCCGATACGACGGTGGATTTTAGCAATTTCAGCACGCATTGATACACGAAGTTTAGCATCCAAGTTTGACAAAGGTTCGTCCATCAAGAATACTTTTGCATCACGGACAATCGCACGCCCCATGGCAACACGTTGACGTTGACCACCAGAAAGGTCAGCTGGTTTACGTTCCAAGAATTCTTTCAATCCAAGGATTTCAGCTGCTTCTTGCACACGTTTGTCGATGTCTTCCTTGCTGTATTTACGCAATTTCAAACCGAAAGCCATGTTGTCATAAACAGTCATGTGTGGGTAAAGAGCGTAGTTTTGGAATACCATGGCGATGTCACGGTCTTTTGGAGCTACGTCGTTGACAACCACGCCATCGATAGATGCAGTACCTTCTGTGATGTCTTCAAGACCTGCAATCATACGGAGAGTAGTTGATTTACCACATCCTGAAGGTCCTACGAAAACGATAAATTCTTTGTCTTTGATGTCCAAGTTGAAGTCTTCAACTGAATAGTGTTCGCTGTTTGGATATTTTTTGTAAATATTTTTAAGATTTAATTCTACCATGAGGTGAACTCCTTTTGTATTTTGATAGTTTTATTATAAATGAAAACGCTTAACTTTTCTATGGCAAGGTGACCAAAAAAATAAAAAAGTTCTGTGCAACTTGCACAAAACTTTAGAGAATATCTGGTAAAATCAACTGATAACAAAGAGTGAGATCCGTCAACTCCTTCAACTGAAGTCCTGTCAATTCTTCCCATTTATCAATCTTATATTGGAGAGAATTGCGGTGCAGATAGAGTTGCTGGGCTGTTTTTGTTAGGACAGCACTATTTTCCCAAAGAGAGAGAACAATTTCCTGAATCTGGTCCTGATCCAAGATCATCTGGTGTAGACATTCCTTGATTGTCTTCAAGTCCACAAGCCCTTCCCCAAGACTCCAGAGATAGAGTTGCGAAAAAGTGTGAACACCTTGGTGACCCTGACGCCACCAGTTCTTAAACAAATCTCGCTCCGCTTTGATTAAGTCGGATAGGACTTGATGTCCAGCCTGAGACCAAACCTGGCCTAACATGATAGACAGACGCAATCCAAAGTCATACTCAACCGCTTCAATCGTATCACTTAAGATAGCTCGTACAGAGGTGTATTTGTCTTGTTGAAGCACGAAAACATAATCCTGAGCTCCAACTTGAAGCACTGTCTGACAGTTGGGAAAAAGAGTCCTCATCATATCTAGCCAAGAAGCTAGATTTTCCTGCTGAAAATAGGAAAGATGGCAATAAACCAACTGAATCTTTTTAAAAGTTTTCGGTGCCTGTCCCTTGCCCTCAATCAGATAAGAATACCAAGGATTGAGCGAACGAGCCTGCTCTTGCTGAGTCAAAAGAGCAACCAACTGCTTTTCACGCTCGCTAAGTCCAGCTTCCTCCAGCAAAATCCACTGCTGAGAAGCTAAAGGGAAAGTGAGATAGCCCTCTCTCTTTACTGGTTGGTTTGAAATCTGAGCTTCAGGAAACCAGTCTTGTAGTTCTTTTGCCATCATGTCCTAGCCCTCCACTTTTTGGATGCACCACGAAATCAAGCTCTCAAGACGTTCCAGATTTTCAGTCATATGGAGATAGCCCATCACAGCTTCAAAACCTGTGGACATACGGTAAGTCACCACATCAGCATTTTTGGCCTTGGTGTGACTATTGGTATTGCGACCACGTTTGTAGATTTCTTCTTCTTTTTCTGTTAAGACCTGCTCCTCTAACATAAGGGAAATCAGGCGAGCCTGAGCCTTGGCTGAGACATACTTGGTCGCTTCTTGGTGGAGTTTATTGGGTTTGGTCATGCCTTTGAGGATGAGGTGACGGCGAATATACATAGAATACACCGCATCTCCTTCAAAGGCTAGCGCAATCCCGTTAATGAGATTGACATCAATCACGTGTCCACCTCACTCCATCTTTGGTGTCAAGGAGCTTAATCCCTTGAGCAGCCAATTGGTCACGGATCTGGTCCGCTGTCGCAAAGTCACGATTGACACGCGCTTCTTGGCGTTTTTGAATCAAGGATTCGATCTCAGCGTCCAAAACTTCCTCAACAAAGACAATCCCAAATACTTCCAACATATCCGCAAGAGCTTGCTTAACACTTGCATCATAATTGCCAGAGTTAATCCACTTGGCCATTTCAAAGACTACTGTAATACCGTTGGCAGCGTTAAAATCTTCATCCATAGCCGCTACAAACTTATCTTTAAAGGCTTGTAACTCTTGAGCATCTACAGTTCCCGTAAATGGTTGTTCGTAAGTATTCTTCAGATACTTGAGATTAGTCTCTGCATCCCGCACCGCTTTTTCCGTAAAGTTGATAGGCTTGCGGTAATGTTGAGTCGCAAAGAAGAACCGAAGTACCTGTCCATCAAGAGTTTTAAGGGCATCATGGACTGTGATAAAGTTGCCCAAGGACTTGGACATCTTGACATTATCGATATTGACAAAGCCATTGTGCATCCAGTAGTTAGCAAAAGTCTTGCCTGTTTTGGCTTCTGACTGGGCAATCTCGTTGGTGTGATGCGGAAACTCCAGATCGGCTCCACCACCGTGGATATCAATGGTATCACCCAAAATCTCTGTCGACATGACTGAACACTCGATATGCCAGCCCGGACGACCAGGTCCCCAAGGACTATCCCAAGAAATCTCGCCTGATTTAGCAGATTTCCATAGAGCAAAGTCCACAGGATTTTCCTTACGAGCCGTTTCTTCATCGGTACGACCTGAAGCCCCCAGCTCCAAATCTTCTAAGGTTTTATTGGCCAGCTTGGCATAATTGTGGGATTTTTCCACACGGAAATAAACATCCCCTTGACTCTCGTAGGCAAAACCTTTTTCAATCAAGTCTTCCACAAAACGGATAATGTCAGCCATAAACTCCACCACACGCGGATGGCGAGTCGCAGGTTTGACGCCCAAGGCCGTCACATCCTCACGAAAGGCAGCGATGTACTTGTCCGCAACCTCCTGAGGCGTGATACCTTCTTCCTTGGCACGGTTGATAATCTTATCATCTACATCTGTAAAATTAGAAATGTAGGCAACCTCGTACCCACGGTACTCAAAATAACGTCTAATCGTATCAAAAGCTACCGTCGAACGGGCGTTCCCTACATGTATATAGTTGTAAACCGTTGGCCCACAAACATACATCTTTACCTTGCCGTCCTCAATCGGGACAAATTCTCGCAAATCACGAGACATGGTATCGTAAATTTTAATCATAAAATAATAGTCAGGAAAACTAAAATCCAAGAACTGTTAGTTTCATCACTAAGGGTTCAATTGAATTTCAGTCCGAATCTCTCTACACTTCGGAATCCCTTGCTCCTTTCGCATTCAGATAAACCACCTGGGTCTGTTTGACAAAGCCAATTTTTTCATACAAGCGCTTGGCACCTACATTGCTATCTTCCACTGCAATCTGAAATTCCTTGTCATTTTGCTCAATTAGTTGGTTGACAAGGGATTTTGCTAAGTAGCTTCCATAGCCTTTCCCACGTTCAGGTTCCGATATTGCTAAACAGTAGAAGTAATTCGTATCGCTCGATAAATCTACCGTGCAAGTTCCAATAACCTGACTGTCTTTTAATAAAATATATAGGCGACTTTCTAGATCTTTCAGAGCTTCAGCGACATATCTATCCACAATCTCTCTAGATTCATGCTCCTCTGAGAATGCCTGAAATTTTAACTGACTGATTTGCTCCTGATACGAACTATCTGCTAACAAAACTTCAAGATTGGAAATCTTTGCTAACGGATAAGGTCTTCTATCCTTACCTAACCAGGTTTCTGTATCTTCATCCTCGACCAATCCCCAGTTGCTGACAAAATCAGGATGGCGGTCTAAAAAAATACGTTCTGTCTGAAAAGTAACTGAACGAATAGGGAAAGAAACTGTTTCTCTCTCAAAACCAGTAAACAATGCACGCGCAATTCCCTGACGGCGATGATTTGGATGAACCAGTATCGTCACTTCCACATCTTGGTCATCTGCATAGACAGTTAATAAACCAACAAGTTCGCCTTTTTCATAATAAAGGAAAAAGGCGGGCATGTTTGGGTCAAAATTAAGCATGTTAGAGAGATAGGGATCACGATAGGTACCGTCATAGTTTTGGCAACAGTTAATTAGTTTTTTCGCCTCAGATAACTCCTCTTGGCTTAACTTGTTTCTTGCTTGAATCATATAGGTATCCTCTACAAACCAGACGATCTGTGACTGGCTTCTTTAGCCTGCTCCAGTTTATTAACGTAGTACTCTCGTTTTTCTTCAACCTCATGAATGATCGGCTCATCCTTCTTACCATGAAGGCGGACAATCTTAGCAGGAATACCGACAACCGTCACATCACTAGGTACGTCTGCTACAACAACTGCTGCTGCACCGACCTTGGCATTTTCACCTATTTCCACAGGTCCGATAACTTGGGCATGGGCTGATATGAGAGCTCCTTTACGAACCGTCGGATGGCGTTTCCCAACATCCTTACCAGTCCCACCAAGAGTCACCCCGTGATAAAGAAGAACACCTTTTTCAACAATCGCTGTCTCCCCAATCACCAGACCAGAGCCATGGTCGATAAAGACACCTGAATCAATCTGGGCACCTGGATGAATCTCAATCTGAGTCCAAAAGCGCCAAAACTGACTGTGCATACGAGCCAGGAGTTTGAAGCCATGCTTCCAGAGAAAATGCGAGAGACGGTGGGCCGCCAAGGCCTTGACACCTGGATAAGTCAGCAAAACCTCCAAAGTGGTGCGGGCCGCTGGATCATTTTCTTTTACGATATCAATGGTTTCACGCCACCATCCCATACATTTCTCCTTTTCTTATTCTGAATCTTTTGGTGTTTCTGTAAATTCTTTCTTAGGTTTGTGGTCCTTGTGATGACGTGGGCGGTGAGGACGCTCAGACTTCTCGCCTTTTTCATCATGCTCAGGTTTTGGTGGACGAGGAAGAAGAGCCTTCATAGAAGCATCGATTCGGCCTTTTTCATCAATCTTAATAACCTTAACATCGACTTCATCCCCGATTTCTACCAAGTCCTCTACACGGTTAGTACGCGTCCAAGCCATCTCAGAGATATGAACGAGGGCGTCTGTCTTATCAAAGAGGTTGACAAAGGCACCAAATTTCTCGATACGAACAACCTTAGCACGGTAAACTTCATCCACTTTGGCTTCACGAACCAAACCAGCAATGATTTCTTTGGCACGGTTAATAGCATCTTGGTCGCTAGAGTAGATAGACACATTTCCTTCTTCGTCGATATCAATCTTAACGCCTGTTTCAGCGATAATCTTGTCGATAGTTTCTCCACCCTTACCGATGACAATCTTAATCTTGTCCACATCAATCTTGATGGTATCAATTTTCGGAGCAGTTGGAGCCAATTCTGGACGAACTTCTGGAATCGTTGCTTCAATCACATCAAGGATTTCAAAACGCGCTTTCTTGGCTTGAGCAAGAGCTTCTGTCAAGATTTCTGCAGTGATTCCTTGAATCTTGATATCCATTTGAAGGGCTGTAATCCCGTCACGAGTTCCTGCAACCTTGAAGTCCATGTCTCCAAAGTGGTCTTCCAAACCTTGAATATCTGTCAATACTGTATAGTTATTTCCATCTGAGATAAGTCCCATGGCAATACCAGCTACTGGCGCCTTGATTGGCACACCACCAGCCATAAGGGCAAGAGTTCCCGCACAGATAGAGGCTTGAGAAGAAGAACCGTTTGATTCCAAGACCTCTGCTACCAAGCGGATCGCATATGGGAATTCTTCCAAACTTGGCAAGACTTGAGCAAGGGCACGCTCACCGAGAGCACCGTGACCAATTTCACGACGACCTGGTGCACCATAACGACCAGTTTCCCCTACAGAGTATTGAGGGAAGTTATAGTGGTGCATAAAGCGTTTCTTGTACTCTGGGTCCAAACCATCAATGATTTGAGTTTCTCCCATCGGAGCCAAGGTCAAAACTGAAAGTGCCTGAGTTTGTCCGCGAGTGAAGAGACCTGAACCGTGCACACGAGGAAGGAAGTCAACAACCGCATCCAAAGGACGGATTTCATCAACCTTACGACCATCAGGACGTACCTTATCTTCTGTAATCAAGCGGCGCACTTCAGCGTGCTCCATTTGTTCCAAGATTTCAGCCACATCACGCATGATACGGTCAAATTCTTCATGGTCTGCATATTTTTCTTCGTAAACGGCAGTAACTTGGTCCTTAACTGCTTGAGTTGCAGCTTCACGAGCCAATTTTTCTTCTACTTGAACCGCTTTTTGGAGATCACTGTTGTAGACTGCGATGATTTCAGCTTGCAAGTCAGCGTCCACATGAAGCAATTCTACTTCTGCTTTTTCTTTCCCGACAGCAGCAACGATTTCTTCTTGGAAGGCAATCAATTCTTTAACGGCTTCGTGTCCTTTAAGAAGAGCTTCCAACATGATTTCTTCTGACAATTCTTTGGCACCAGACTCAACCATGTTAATAGCGTGTTTAGTACCAGCTACTGTCAATTCAAGAAGAGATTGCTCTGCCTGTTCTTGACTTGGGTTGATGATGATTTGGCCATCGACATAGCCCACCTGTACCCCAGCGATTGGTCCGTCAAACGGAATATCTGAAATAGAAAGCGCCAAGGATGAACCAAACATAGCTGCCATCGGTGCAGAAGCATTTTCATCATAAGAAAGCACTGTATTGATGACTTGTACTTCATTACGGAAACCTTCCGCAAACATAGGGCGGATTGGACGGTCAATCAAACGCGCTGTCAAAGTCGCATCTGTTGAAGGACGTCCTTCACGCTTCATAAAGCCACCAGGAAACTTCCCAGCCGCATACATTTTTTCTTCGTAGTTGACTTGGAGAGGGAAGAAATCCCCAGTTGCCATTTTCTTAGACATCACGGCCGCAGTCAAGACTGTTGACTCACCGTAACGTACAACAACAGAGCCATTTGCCTGCTTAGCAACCTGACCAGTCTCTACAATTAACTCACGACCCGCAAAAGTCGTTTGAAACACTTGTTTTGTCATTTTAATCCCCTTTGGATTGATGAAATTATACGCCTTGCCTACAAAGATCAGGATACTAAGCCGTCAAGCAACTCAAAGGAAAATAGGAAATCGAACGACGGAGCGACTGCTCCTAGGCAGATTTATCTTTTTCCACAGAGTTGTAGGCGAGTTCGATTACACAAGATACAAATCATTAGAAAGGTTCGATGCTAAAGCATCTAATCCTTTCACGCTAATCGCTATCAGGCAATTAGCTAAACGCCTTACTAACTCTCTCGTCAGATAACATCGATTTGACTCGTTCGTGTCGCTCAAACTAAATACTGAAAAGAACAAATTATGAAAAAATTTCTGCCATAAAATTGAGAATCGACAAAGCCTTTAAAACTTAAATACCCTCATCTTTGTATCAAGTACGTACAGAGTCTATTTTATCATATTTTTCTTAAAAAGTGCGGGCTTTTCTATTAAAAAGGAACCATTCCCCTCACCTGAGAAGAATGGTTTGCTTTTTATTATCCTAGAGACTGATGATTAAACAAGGCATGGGTTGCTTGGTGGATGTATTTTGCTGTTTCAGCATTGTTCATGGTGTAGAGATGCACACCGGCAACATCCTGAGTTACCAAGTCCACGATTTGGTCCACTGCATAGGCAAGTCCTGCTGCTCTGAGCGACTCAGGGTCATGCTCATACTTGTCTAAGATGGCTTTAAATTTGCGTGGAAGATGGATATTCTCACAAGTCTTCAAGAGGCGGAGAGCCTGATTTCGATTCAGAATCGGCATAATCCCTGCATGAATAGGAACATCAATCCCAGCCAAGATACACTTGTCTTGGAAATCATAGAAGCGCTCATTGTCAAAGAAAAGCTGAGTTAC
>CAUTXU010000045.1:0-11144 GCA_963542415.1 uncultured Streptococcus sp. | reverse complement strand
GTTGGTATCTGTGACGCACACCTTCAACTGACTTGTCATTGATTTCTTCGTGGGTAATGATCAAGTGCTCTGGCAAATCCTCACGGCTAACTGCATAACCGTGGTTCTGGCTGGTAAAGTCTACTCGTCCTGTTGCAATTTCGCGTACCGCATGGTTGAATCCACGGTGTCCAAATTTCATCTTGTAAGTCTTAGCCCCGTTTGCCATAGCGAAGAGTTGATGCCCCATACAGATACCGAAGATTGGAATTTTCCCTTGCACACCGCGAATCATGTCGAGTGCTTGTGGAACGTCTTCTGGGTTACCTGGCCCATTTGACAACATAACTCCGTCAGGATTAAGATGAAGAATTTCTTCTGCCGTTGTCGTGTATGGAACCACGGTCACATTACAGTTGCGCTTAGAAAGTTCACGTAGGATTGAGTGCTTGAGGCCAAAGTCCACTAACACCACGCTCAAACCAACTCCTGGAGCTGGATAGGATGTTTTAGTAGAAACCTGCTTAATATTGTCTGTCGGCAATACTGTTGCTTGGAGCTGGTCAGTCACATGGTCCATGCTGTCCCCAACATGGGTCAAGGTTGCACGCATGGTACCATGCTTACGGATAATCTTGGTAAGTGCACGCGTATCAATCCCTGAAATACCAGGAATTTTCTTGGCTTTCAAAAATTCATCCAAGGTCATTTGATTACGCCAGTTACTTGCTCTACGCGCTTCTTCGAAAACAACAACTCCCTTACAAGTTGGAATAATGGATTCGTAATCATCACGGTTAATTCCATAATTTCCTACCAAAGGATAAGTAAAGGTCAAGATTTGTCCATTATAAGACTGGTCTGTAATGGATTCTTGGTAGCCGGTCATCCCTGTATTAAAGACGATTTCACCTGTTACATCAATATCTGCTCCGAAGGCCTTGCCTTCAAAAACTGTGCCATCTTCTAATACTAGAAGTCTTTTTGTCATATTTTCACCTCTCGTGGACGCTCACTGGCGTCTTTTAACGTCTTGTGTTTTAGTTGGCGTTTCTACTCGCCAGTACGGATTCTAAGATTGCCATTCGAACAAAGACACCATTGGTCATTTGTTGGACAATCCGTGATTTTGGTGCTTCAACCAAGTGATCTGCGATTTCTACATCACGATTGACTGGAGCTGGGTGCATAAGGATTGCTGTTTCTTTCAAACGGTCATAACGTTCTTGAGTCAGGCCATGTTGGGCATGGTAGTCTTCTTTTGAAAAGACAGCTCCACTATCATGGCGTTCATGTTGCACACGGAGAAACATCATGACATCCACCTGATCAATGATTTCATCAATGGTTACAAACTGTCCATAGTCTGCAAACTCTTGACTTCTCCATTCCTCAGGTCCAGCAAAGTAAAGTTCAGCTCCCAAGCGTTTCAAAATCTGCATATTAGATTTGGCAACGCGTGAGTGGTCCAAGTCACCTGCAATAGCAACCTTGAGCCCCTCAAAGTGACCAAATTCTTCATAAATGGTCATCAAATCAAGCAAGCTCTGGCTAGGGTGTTGTCCCGAACCATCTCCACCATTGATGATGGAAGTCGTAATCGTCGGACTAGCAATCAACTCTCTGTAGTAGTCAACCTCTGGGTGGCGAATCACACAGACATCCACTCCTAAGGCAGACAGAGTCAAGATAGTGTCATAAAGTGTCTCACCCTTATTGACCGAACTAGTCTTCACATCAAAGTCAAGTCGTTCCAGCCCCAGTTTAATCTCTGCCACTTCAAAGGACTTATGCGTCCGTGTAGAATCCTCAAAGAAAAGATTGGAAACAATCGGATGGTCTTCATAGGGAAGCTGAGCTCCGTTTTTAAACTCAATTCCTCGCTTGATCAATTTCATCACTTGATCGACAGTGAGGTCTTCCATGGACACCACATGGTTCAATGCTTGTTGATTTTCTGACATGGCTACTCCTTTAGCTTTCTAAGCTTCTTCAGTAATCAGAACTCTGTCTTGGCCATCAAGTTCTGCCATCTCTACGATGATTTCTTCAGAACGACTAGTTGGGATATTTTTTCCAACGTAATCTGGACGGATTGGCAATTCTCTATGTCCACGATCGACTAGAACTGCTAAACTCACGCGCGCAGGACGACCATGACCTACAATATTATCAATAGCAGCTCGGATGGTACGACCTGTATAAAGCACATCATCCACCAAGATAACTTCACGGCCTGTCACATCAACAGAAATCAAAGAAGTATCTTCTCCACTTTTAATATCATCACGGAAAGGTTTAGTATCCAATTCCACAACAGGAACTGAAAGATTTTCTAGTTGCTCCAAACGTTCTTGGATACGGTGGGCGATAAAGACACCACGAGTTTTAATACCAGCCAAGACGATTTTATTCAAATCTTTGTTACGTTCGATAATCTCATAAGTAATACGAGTAATCGCTCGTTTGACGGTCAATTCGTCTACAACTTCTTTTGTCTTCATGACAAACCTCCAAAAAGAAAAGTCTCCTTAAACAAGGAGACTTGAAATGTATAGCTAAGCGAGCCCTACTACAAATAGTATAGACTTCACCCTTCTACTTTATCACGCTCCTTGCCTGCCTCACGGGACAGGTTTAAAGGAATATTTAGTTATCAAATACTATAGCACAAAGCATACTTAAAATCAAGCAAAAACTTTTGAAACCCCATCTTATAAATTACTTATAAATTGCTAAAATCATATAATTGTGGGTACTGGTCACACTCTGGATTTTTAGGATGACAGATAGCTCTTCCAAAATAAATCATGGCCTGATGAGCTGCTAACCACTGCTCAGGTGGCAAGATATCCATGACACGCTTTTCCACCTCAAGTGGTGTAGCTGATTTTTTGACGATATCGTGGTGTTTGCAAATACGCTCCACATGAGTGTCTACTGCAAAGGCTGGAATTCCAAAGCCCACACTCATGACAACATTGGCTGTCTTGCGACCAACACCTGCCAAACTCTCCAATTCCTCACGTGTCTGAGGGACTTGACCATCAAAATCGTCTAGTAACTGTTGGGCACATTTTTTAAGGAATTTAGCTTTATTCCGATACAATCCCAGACGAGAAATGTGTGAAGCAATCTCGCTCTCTGTCGCCACAGACATGGCTTGTGGAGTTGGAAAGGCAGCAAAGAGACCTGGTGTGGCCTTATTGACTGCTGCATCCGTTGTCTGAGCTGACAACATGACCGCAACCAAGAGTTCAAAATGATTGGTAAAATCAAGACTGGGCTTGGCATCTGGAAACAGAGCAATAATTTCTTCTAGCACCTTTCGTGCTCGTTTTTTTGACAAGACCATTATTCGTCTCCATCAAATAGTCCTTGTAAGCCAGCAAAAGGACTGTTTTCTTCTTTCTTAACTGCTTGTTGAGCTTGGTATTCTTCCTCAGTCATGATTTGCCAGTCATTTCCTGAAACAAATCCTTGACCAGCCTCTTCTTCAGCCGTCAAAACCTTGATAGGAATGTTCAGCAGGATATTGTCTGATACGCTCTCAGCAAGGTCTAGTTCTCCATTTTCGATAGGCAGGACCAAATCATCGTCTAAGACTTCTTGATCTAGCTGGTTGGTTGCTCCTTCCATGAAAACTTCCGTTACTGGATAAGATTCAGCCAACTCAACTGGCTCCATACTGCGACTTGAAGCAAGAATAATAGTATAAGACAACTGGTAATCTAAGAAATACATACGGTCTTCGTATTGTACTTTCCCAACTGCAAGAATATCTTTCACATCTAAAATTTCTTGATTACGTGCACGCAGGTCAGCAACTAGGTCTAAACTTTGTTCAAAGTGCAAGCCCTCAGACTGCTTGCGAATCTCTTGAATATTTAATTTCATACTTCCTCCATAAAGATTTACTCTCTTGATTATACCATGAAAAGCATACAAATCAGCCCACCAAACTTTGTAATTAGAATTGAATTTTTTAATATGTTTATCACTATATTTTTTGGTACTATACTATAGGCAATAGTACATCAGATTAAGGAAGATACTCACATGGAAGACAAAGAACTCATTACTAATGCTTACCACACGGATTTTAGAGCTTAGAATTGTCAGTTTTCTGTTGACAAAATATCCTGAAAGGTATAGGATAAAGGTACTAATACTCGGAGGTAAGGGAGACATGAACAACTAAGTCTATCAAATAAAGAACCTTTATTTAGTAGATCTTGTTTTTGTCTCTTTTTGTGTGCTCTTTTATGCTCTTTTTCTGGCATTTTAATAGAGTTTTTTGACATAGACTTTGGGCTCTACTAGGTAAAGTAGAGCTTTTTGTTATGCACAATGAACATTTTAGAAAGGGCAATCATATGATAAACATCAATCACCTGACCATCACACAAAACAAAGATTTACGAGACCTTGTCTCTGATCTAAGTATGACCATCCAAGACGGGGAAAAGGTCGCTATTATTGGCGAAGAAGGAAATGGCAAATCAACCTTACTTAAAACTTTAATAGGGGAAACTTTTCCTGATTTCACTATCAGGGGAGACATCCAGTCTGACCACCAGTCTCTGGCCTACATTCCTCAAAAACTCCCCGAGGAGCTGAAAAAGAAAACTCTACACGACTACTTCTTTTTTGATACTGTTGATTTAGACTACAGTGTTCTCTATCGTTTGGCTGAGGAATTGCAGTTTGATAGCGATCGTTTCGCTAGCGACCAAGAGATTGGCAGTCTATCAGGTGGCGAAGCTTTGAAAATTCAGCTCATCCATGAGTTAGCCAAACCCTTTGAGATTCTATTTTTAGATGAACCTTCAAATGACCTGGACCTTGAAACAGTTGATTGGCTAAAAGGTCAGATTCGAAAGATTCGGCAAACCGTTATTTTCATTTCCCATGATGAAGACTTTCTTTCTGAAACAGCAGATACTATTGTCCACTTGCGACTGGTCAAGCACCGTAAAGAAGCGGAAACACTAGTAGAGCATTTAGACTATGATCGCTATAGTGAGCAGAGAAAGGCTAATTTTGCCAGACAAAGCCAGCAAGCTGCTAACGACCAAAGATCCTATGATAAAACCATAGAAAAGCATCGTCGAGTTAAGCAAAACGTAGAAACTGCACTTCGAGCTACCAAAGATAGTACTGCCGGTCGCCTATTGGCTAAAAAGATGAAAACTGTTCTCTCACAAGAAAAACGCTACGAAAGGGTAGCTCAGTCCATGACCCAAAAGCCACTTGAAGAGGAACAAATCCAACTTTTCTTTTCAGACATCCAACCATTACCTGCTTCTAAAGTCTTAATCCAACTGGAAAAAGAAAATTTGTCCATTGGCGAGCGAACTTTGTCTCAGGGACTACAACTAACTGTCCGTGGCCAAGAAAAAATCGGTATCATAGGGCCAAATGGTGTTGGAAAATCAACTCTGTTAGCTAAATTGCAACAACTACTAAGTGCCAAAAAAGAAATTTCTCTTGGTGTTATGCCACAAGATTACCACAAAAAACTGCAATTGGATTTATCCCCAATAGCCTATCTCAGCCAAACTGGACAAAAAGAAGAACTACAGAAAATCCAATCCCACCTAGCCAGTCTCAATTTTAGTTATACAGAAATGCAGCATCAAATCCGCTCCTTATCCGGCGGGCAACAGGGTAAAATCCTGCTTTTGGATTTAGTGTTACGCAAACCAAACTTTCTCCTTCTGGATGAACCCACACGAAACTTTTCTCCCACTTCTCAACCCGAAATCAGAAAACTCTTTACCACTTATCCAGGCGGTCTCGTCACTGTTTCGCATGACCGTCGTTTCTTAAAAGAGGTATGTTCAAGCATCTATCGCTTGACAGAACATGGTTTGGAGCTAGTTAATTTAGAAGATTTATAAATTTTGAGCATAGCAAAAATCCAGAGACAACCTCTGGATTCTTTTTACATCTGTTTTAAACGTTCAATCCGTTCTGAAATAGGTGGGTGGGTATAAAAGAGTTTTTGGAACCCTCCACCTTTCTTGGGATCATTGATATAAAGTGCACTGCTGGCATCATCGACAGGACGACTCATTGGTTCACTATTATCCAACTTACGTAGAGCATTAATCATCCCTTGAGGATTGCGAGTCAACTCGACACTGGAAGCATCAGCTAGGAATTCCCTCTGACGAGAAATAGCTAGTTGCACCAAGGTTGCAGCAAGAGGGGCCAGCACGATAGCTAGTAGGGAAACCACTAGCATAATAATTTCTAAGCCATTTCCTTCTCGGTCATCGTCACTTCGTCTGCGACCTGCGTCACCCCACCACATCATACGACCTGCCATACTAGAAAGCAGGGTAATGGCACTAGCAAGGGCGACAGCAATAGTCGAAATACGGATATCGTAGTTACGGATATGACTGACTTCATGTCCCATAACAGCTTCTAGTTCTTCACGATTCATGATAGCTAGGAGACCTGACGTCGCAGCAACCGCCGCATTTTGAGGGTTAGAACCTGTCGCAAAGGCATTTAAGGCTGGATCATCAATGATGAAAACACGGGGCATAGGAATCTGAGCCACCATAGCCATATCTTCCACTACATGGTAGAGGTCTGGTGCCGTTTGTTCATCAACCTCACGCGCTCCATTCATGGACATGACAATCTCTGTCGATTGAAAAATCATGGACAAGGCATAGATAAAGCCGATAATCAGTGCGATAACCAAACCACCAAGCCCAGAGCGCATAAAGAGGTAACCAACCGCATAGCCAACAAGAGCTAAGAGTAGGAAAAATACCAGCAACAAAATCCAGGTTTTTCGTTTATTGCTTGCAATTTGATCAAACAACATCTTAGTCACCTAAACCGCTAAAATCAACTTTAGGAACTGCCTTTTCCTCTTCTGGTGTTTGAAGGAAATCTGCTGCTTTAAATCCAAACATTCCAGCGATAATATTGCTTGGGAAAGTTTCTAATTTTACATTGTAGTTGCTGACAACACTGTTGTAGAGTTGACGAGAGTAAGAAATTTTATTTTCTGTGTTTGTCAACTCCTCTTGCAATTTAACAAAGTTGGCACTAGCTTTCAAATCTGGATAGCTTTCTGCAACTGCAAAAATACCTGAAACCTGACGAGTGAGGGCATCACTAGCTTTCATAGCTTCTGCTGGTGAAGTCGCTGCCGCCACTTGGTTACGTAGTTCTGCCACCTTTTCAAGGGTAGAACCTTCATATTTGGCATAACCTTTTACAGTCTCAATCAAGTTTGGCAAGAGGTCATTTCGACGTTTCAACTGAACATCAATCTGACTCCAAGCCTCCTTTGTTTGCATACGATTCTTAACCAAACCGTTATAGCTAACAATCACAAAAATAACAATAAGAGCGATAACTCCAAGAATAATCCAAGTCATTATATAAGTCCTTTCTACTTTTAGATTAGTACCAGTATATCAAATTTTTAATGATTGTGGTAAAATAAGATGATACTAAAGAAGGAAAAAACTATGAAACCAGAAACATTTTACAACTTGCTTGCCGAGCAAAATCTTCCACTTTCGGACCAGCAAAAAAAACAATTTGAACGTTATTTTGAACTCTTGGTCGAGTGGAATGAAAAGATTAATTTAACAGCCATTACGGACAAGGATGAAGTTTATCTAAAACATTTTTACGATTCGATTGCACCTATTCTGCAAGGCTTGATTCCCAGTGAAACTATCAAACTTCTTGACATCGGTGCTGGAGCAGGATTTCCTAGTCTACCAATGAAAATCCTCTATCCTCAGTTAGATGTAACTATCATTGATTCACTCAATAAGCGCATCAACTTCCTCCAACTTTTGGCTCAAGAACTGGATTTGGACGGTGTTCATTTCTACCATGGACGTGCAGAAGACTTTGCCCAAGACAAGAACTTCCGTGCTCAATATGATTTTGTAACAGCTCGTGCGGTTGCCCGTATGCAGGTCTTGTCTGAATTGACTATTCCCTACCTTAAAGTTGGCGGAAAACTATTGGCACTCAAGGCTAGCAATGCGCCTGAGGAATTATTAGAAGCTAAGAATGCCCTCAACCTCCTTTTTAGTAAGGTCGAAGACAATCTCAGCTACGCCCTACCAAATGGAGATCCGCGTTATATCACAGTGGTGGAAAAGAAAAAAGAAACGCCAAATAAATATCCAAGAAAGGCTGGCATGCCCAACAAACGCCCGCTTTAAATTTTTTAGTAAAAAATATTTACAAAGTTCGTAATTTCTGCTATACTATCACAAGCAAAGGTTTTTAATGTCATCCCGTGAGGTGACGAAGACGCAGAAATACTTGAAACTCTTTAAAGTCTAGATTTTAGAGAAGTCTTACTCTGAGGGCCTATTGCTGTAAAATAATGGGCTCTTTTTTGATGCCCAAAAGTGAGGTTTATATGAAACAAGAATCAACTGTTGATTTGTTACTAGACGTTGACCAACGTCCTTCAGCTGGAAAAGGAATTCTCCTTAGTTTCCAACACGTTTTCGCCATGTTTGGTGCGACCATCTTGGTACCATTGATTTTGGGAATGCCTGTATCTGTTGCCCTTTTTGCTTCAGGTGTTGGAACACTCATCTACATGATCGCAACTGGTTTTAGAGTTCCAGTTTATCTAGGATCATCATTCGCCTTTATCACAGCAATGTCACTGGCTATGAAAGAAATGGGTGGTGATGTATCTGCTGCTCAAACAGGGGTTATCTTGACTGGTTTAGTCTATGTCCTTGTGGCTGCTGGTGTTCGTTTTGCAGGTACAAAATGGATTGATAAACTCTTGCCACCAATCATCATCGGACCTATGATCATCGTTATCGGTCTTGGACTTGCAGGTTCAGCTGTTACCAATGCTGGTCTTGTAGCTGACGGAAATTGGAAAAATGCTCTTGTAGCAGTTGTTACTTTCTTGATTGCTGCCTTTATCAATACAAAAGGAAAAGGCTTCCTACGAATCATTCCATTCCTCTTTGCCATTATCGGTGGTTACCTCTTCGCGCTAACTCTTGGCTTGGTTGACTTTACACCAGTTCTTAAAGCTAACTGGTTTGAAATTCCTGGTTTCTACTTGCCATTTAGCACAGGTGGTGCCTTTAAAGAATACAATCTTTACTTTGGTCCAGAAACCATCGCTATCTTGCCAATCGCTATCGTAACAATTTCTGAACATATCGGAGACCATACTGTTTTGGGTCAAATCTGTGGCCGTCAATTCTTGAAAGAACCAGGTCTTCACCGTACTCTTCTTGGTGACGGTATCGCAACTTCTGTTTCTGCCTTCCTTGGTGGACCAGCCAATACAACTTACGGAGAAAATACAGGGGTTATCGGTATGACTCGTATCGCTTCTGTCTCAGTTATCCGTAACGCTGCCCTTATCGCGATTGCTCTTAGCTTCCTTGGTAAATTTACAGCCTTGATTTCTACAATTCCAAACGCTGTTCTTGGTGGTATGTCAATCCTTCTCTATGGTGTTATCGCCAGCAACGGTTTGAAAGTCTTAATCAAAGAACGTGTTGATTTTGGTCAAATGCGTAACCTAATCATCGCAAGTGCTATGTTGGTCCTTGGACTTGGAGGAGCTATCCTTAAACTTGGTCCAGTTACACTTTCAGGTACTGCCCTATCAGCCATGACAGGAATCATCTTGAACTTGATCTTGCCATACGAAAATAAAGACTAAACGTCTAAAAACATCAAAAAACGAGCATTTCCAATTACGGAAGTGCTCATTTTTCTTCTTTCTAAAAAAGGAAAGCCCTGCGGCCTTCCTTTGTCTTACTTACGTTTCTTCTTTGCTTTTTTCATTTTGTTAGCCATGCGTTTCATGGACTGTTTCATAGCAAATTCACCGATTTTACCCTTGAGTCCGCCACCAAACATCTGGCTCATATCTGGCATTCCTGCTCCTCCGAGAGCTGACAGGTCAGGCATACCGCCTTGTCCCATCATTCCTTCAAGGGCAGACATATCCATTCCTCCCATATTTGGCATATTTTTAGGAAGGTTATTTGGATTGATTCCCATTTGCTTCATCATTTTGTTCATATCTCCAGACATGACACCTTGCATGAGCTGTTTAGCCTGGTTAAAGTCCTTGATGAATTTATTGACTTCGACAAATGTATTTCCAGAACCAGCAGCGATACGACGTCGACGGCTTGGATTTAGCAAATCTGGGTTTTCACGCTCTTCAGGTGTCATCGAAGACACGATAGCACGTTTGCGCGCAATCTGGCGCTCATCCACCTTCATGTTTTGAAGGGCTGGGTTGTTGGCCATACCTGGAATCATCTTGAGCAAGTCTTCCATTGGCCCCATGTTTTGCACCTGATCCAACTGATCAATGAAATCATTGAAATCAAAGGTGTTTTCGCGCATCTTCTCAGCCATTTCAAGGGCTTTTTGCTCATCGTATTCCTGAGAAGCTTTCTCAATCAAAGTGAGCATATCCCCCATGCCAAGGATACGGCTAGACATACGGTCTGGGTGGAAGGTCTCAATGTCTGTAATCTTTTCACCTGTACCAGTGAACTTGATTGGTTTTCCAGTAATGTGTCGAACAGATAGGGCTGCACCACCACGAGTATCGCCATCAATCTTAGTAAGGATAACCCCAGTCACTTCCAACTGAGCATTAAACTCACGCGCAACATTGGCCGCTTCTTGACCAATCATGGCATCAACGACGAGCAGAATTTCGTTTGGTTGAGCCAATGCTTTCACGTCACGAAGCTCATTCATCAAAAGCTCATCAATCTGCAAACGACCTGCCGTATCAATCAAGACATAGTCATTATGATTGGCTTGGGCTTGTTCCAAACCTTGACGAACAATCTCCACAGCTGGAACCTCTGTCCCAAGAGCGAAAACCGGCACATCAATCTGTTGACCCAGAGTTTTCAACTGGTCAATAGCCGCAGGACGGTAAATATCCGCCGCAATCATCAAAGGACGGGCATTTTCTTCTTTCTTGAGTTTGTTGGCCAATTTACCTGCAAAGGTTGTTTTACCAGCCCCCTGCAAACCGACCATCATGATGATTGTAGGAATCTTAGGTGACTTGATAATTTCTGCCGTATCAGAACCTAAAACGGTTGTCAGTTCCTCATCAACGATTTTAATAATTTGTTGCGCAGGATTAA
>CAUTXU010000044.1:0-11174 GCA_963542415.1 uncultured Streptococcus sp. | reverse complement strand
AGTGGTAAAATTTGACAAGAAAATGCTCTTATATCAACCTTTATGAGGATTTTTTACTTCATAACTGTCAAAGTCCCGTAGGGACAGGCCTCTTTCTATAAATTTCCAGTCAAATAAATTGCATTCGTTTTCTCAAGCAGGTATACTAGTATAGTCAGATGAAAAATTCTGAAAATTTAAGAATAGAAAAGAGAACAAATCTTATGGCAAAAGATATTCGTGTCTTACTTTACTACCTTTATACTCCAATTGAAAATGCAGAGCAATTTGCTGCAGACCACTTGGCTTTCTGTAAATCAATCGGCCTTAAAGGCCGTATCCTAGTCGCTGACGAGGGAATTAACGGAACAGTTTCAGGTGACTACGAAACAACTCAAAAATACATGGACTACGTTCACAGCCTCCCAGGCATGGAAGACCTCTGGTTCAAGATTGACGAAGAAAATGAACAAGCCTTCAAGAAGATGTTTGTTCGCTACAAGAAAGAAATTGTCCACCTTGGTTTGGAAGACAACGACTTTGACAACGACATCAACCCACTTGAAACAACAGGTGCTTACTTGTCTCCAAAAGAGTTCAAAGAAGCTCTTCTTGACGAAGATACCGTTGTCCTTGACACACGTAACGATTACGAGTACGACCTAGGACACTTCCGTGGGGCTATCCGCCCAGACATCCGCAACTTCCGTGAGTTGCCACAATGGGTCCGTGACAACAAGGAAAAATTCATGGACAAGCGCGTCGTGGTTTACTGTACAGGTGGCGTTCGCTGTGAGAAATTCTCAGGCTGGATGGTCCGTGAAGGCTACAAAGACGTTGGCCAATTACACGGAGGAATCGCAACTTACGGTAAAGACCCAGAAGTTCAAGGTGAGCTTTGGGATGGGAAAATGTACGTCTTTGACGAGCGTATCGCAGTAGATGTCAACCATGTCAACCCAACCATCGTAGGGAAAGACTGGTTTGATGGAACACCATGTGAACGTTATGTCAACTGTGGAAATCCATTCTGTAACCGTCGTATCTTGACATCAGAAGAAAATGAAGACAAGTACCTTCGTGGATGCTCACACGAGTGCCGTGTTCACCCACGTAACCGCTATGTTTCAGAAAATGAATTGACACAAGCAGAAGTTATCGAGCGCCTAGCCGCTATCGGTGAAAGCTTGGATCAAGCAGCTACTGTATAAGATTAAACAGTCCTCAGGGGCTGTTTTTCTATGCTTTTTACTCAAAAATCTAAAGTTTGTTTCTGTATCTTTCAGGAAAATAAGGTATACTATATGTAAACGATTTCAAAGGAGTTCAGTTATGACGAAAACATTTTTTATTCCAAATAAACAGAGCATTTTAGGAGAACAGGAAATTTTGACTGCCAAGTCTATCTTGGCCTTGGTAGATGGTTTGGAGTCACATAGCTATGATGCTGTCTATCTCCGTCAGCCTCTTAATCGTCTCGAGTATATCGAGTGTGCGATAGTGGGGCAATCACAATTTCTTTTTAAGGTCAGTTATGCTGATGGTCAAAAGGCTTACCGTGTCGATCTTCCTGCCCTACTAACGAAGACAGACTGGCAGATTATCAAATCATTTTTAGATGCTCTGCTTACTTATACAGGAACGGAGATTGAAGGACTAGATGGTTTTGACTTTGAAGCTTATTTCCAAGCAAGTATTCAAGCCCATCTGGTAGACACTGCAGCCCGTTTTACGATTTGCCAAGGAATTTTTAATCCTGTTTTCTTTAGTCATGAGGACTTGAAAAGCTTTTTAGAGGCAGATGGCTTGGCTCAGTTTGAAGCGCGTGTACGTGCGGTTCAAGAGACCGATGCTTACTTTGCAAGAGTTTCCTTCTATCAAGATGGAGAAGATCAAGTGCACGGTGTTTACCATCTGGCTCAGGGAGTCAAGACTGTTTTACCGAGAGAACCATTTGTACCTGCAGCCTATATGGAGCAATTGGTGGATAAGGAAGTCCAGTGGGAAATTGACTTGGTTCAAATCACAGGAGATGGCTCTAAACCAGAAGACTATGAAGCTATCGCTCGCTTGAACTATGCAAAATTCCTAGAGTCACTACCATCAGCATCTTACCACCAACTAGATGCCAATCAATTAGAAGTGCAACCCATCTTAGACAAAGATTTTAAAGCATTAGCACAAGAAAAGTAAAGCAGAAGCAGGTCAATCGACTTGCTTTTTGACATAGAAAAAATCCTGCCATGGATGACAGGATTGAAGTTTAAAGAAAGGCCAAGATACGAAGATAATCCCCAATCAGTGCCACTTCAGCTACAAAGAAGAGGAGGATAATAACTCCGTTCACAAGGACAGACAAGAATAACTGATAGAAGGAGTCGGTTTCACTTGCTTGACTTGGTCTTGTAATGATATGGAGGCTAGCAAGCAGAATGATTCCAATGCTAATCACACACAAGAGGGCTGTAAATCGTAGGCTATCAAAGAAGGCAAAGAAACTAGCAATAGCAGTGAGGAAGATTGGAATTGCCAAGAGTTGACTATATTGTTGGAGAACCTTTTCTAGCGTCCAGTCCTTTTCTTGGTAGATAAATCGTCTCACAACGAAACTACCCAAGAGGAATGAAAAGAAGAAGAGTGTTGTTGCTACTAGGATAGAGATAATCGAAAAGAGATTTAATGAAGCAAATTGTTCAGGGAAGTGATTATGCATAGTTGCTATATGTCCATAGTAAGCATGTTTGATGTGGTAGATACTAAAGAAAAAGGAAGATGCAGAAAACAGAATGAGCAAGAGGAAGGCTGTATAACTGTGTGTGCTACTTGTTTCAAGATTGCTTGTAGGAGATTTGAGAGCTTCCACTAGCCAAGACCAAAAATCAAGCACTTGCTCTTTCCATTTATCCGTAGATTTTGGAGCTTGGTCGGGGATATAGGGACTTTCTAAGGATTGACTGATAAGAAGGGGCTCTTTCGTGGTTGGTTTTTGCTGAGGAAGTGCTTCTTGACTCTCTTCAGCTATAGTGACTTTTTCTGTTTCTTTAGAAAGGTCTTGCTCTTCTTCAGCAGAATCTAATGCTTTCTTTTCTTCTATTTCTGTTCTCGCTTCACCGTTTTCAGGCGATTCAATTTTCTCTTCTTGCTGGTTTTCAAGTTCGGCTTCAGCTTGAGAAACTTCCTCCTCTAACTGAGTATTTTTTTCAATTGGCGTATCGAGATCGGCTATCCTTTCTTCAGCCTTGTCTGCAACATCTTGGGCTTGTTCATCAGGCTTGTTCTTGCTTGTTGTTTTTACAAAATCATTACTTTCAAACCATTCTTGTTTCATGGTAGAACCTCCTTTTTAGTTAGATAAATATGCTTCCATAGTAGCAGATGTAAGCGCTTTTGTCAACGATTTCTAGAAGAAGACTCGTGTTCCTCTGATTTAAGTAGATAGATATCCTGTTCTGCTCTGGCGATGAGTTGATCTTTTGCATCTGCTTTTTCTGTTTTATAAGGATTGCTTAATCGTTCATCTTTGTTTTTTTCGTTTTTAAACGGACGTCTTCCTTCTCTCACAAAATGAAGAATAGAACCATGTTTTGTTGAAAGATCTAAGTTGATTCTTTGTTGTTCTTCTTCGGAAAGTAGCAGATTTAGGTTTGTTTTTGCTACCAATTCCACCTTACCATGGACTTGGATATTTTCAGCGTGGAAGTGCTTCTCTGTTGACTCTAGCTGACTATCTGTAAGGTCTGTATCAAAGATATTGACGATATTAGGGGTTGTGAGTTTACTGTTTTTGATACGACTTCCTTCAATTCGGAGGAGATAGCCATTATTGGTATTGATGGTCGCATTTTCAAGACTAGCATTAGTGATACTGGTTTGACCGCGATTTGCTGAGATGTTGATCCCTTTTAGACTTCTTCCCTTTGGAACTTGGAGAATAACTTCATTAAAACGACTAGAGTAGCTACTTGCGATATGGAGAATCCCGCCAATTCCAGAAGAGAGAAATGGAGTTTCAGACAGTTTCTTATCAGTGAGGCTTAGCGTTTTATCGTTCTGATTTGTGATAAGATCATGGTGAGCAGAAAGAGATGGATGGTAAGAAATGTGGATTTGATCATCGAAAGAGTCTGTGATGGTCAGCGCGTGTTGGTGGAGCGTAATCTCTAGGTTTTCGACTTCCTTGCCAAAGGTCAGCTCTTCCATCCGACTATCATAGACAGGCTCTTTGGACATGGAAAGTAGGCTCTTAATCCCGTCAGATTGGATACCTACAAAGAGGAGGATAAAGCCGATAACGGTAGTCACCACACCAAAAATGAGAAATCCTTTTGTCAATTTACGCATGCTGGTCACCTCTCTTTCCTTTTTTAAGAACAAATTGCACCAGGCGAACAATGAGTAGGCCGAAGAAGCGGGCTACATAGGAAATACCTAGTAAGACTAGTGAAGAAGCACCGATAGCCAGTAAACCAGAACCAAAAATCAAGATAAAGGCTGATTTAGCTTGGGCGAGGACAGTGAAACTTTCAACTAAAAATAGGAATCCGCCGATGATACCAAGTATGGAAACTACAAAGAAAGCCAAGATGACGCTCGAAGCGGCAACAAGGATTGCGAAAAGAGCCAAGAGAATGGCGATTCCTAAAGGAATACCGATGGGTGCTGCAAGGAGAGCTAACAAGGCGATATGCAAAATTTGTCGGTTATTCTTTTGAGCGGGTGCCTCATTGATTTTTTTATCGAGAAGATTGGAGAGGACTTCGTGGGCTGCTTCTTTAGGAGTTCCCAAGCTAGCGATGAGTTCTTCTTCTCCCTCGACTCCAGCATCGTCAAAGAGTTCCCTGAAATAGTCCATGGCTTCCATGCGGTCAACTTCAGGCAGTTTCTTGAGATAAAGTTCTAGCTGAGTCAGGTATTCAGTTCTTGTCATGGCGGATACTCCCTTCTATGATGCCATTGATGGTGTCTGTATAGAGTGCCCATTCATCTTTTAGGGTCACGAGCTGTTCTATACCACCATTTGTCAAGGAGTAGTATTTGCGCATGCGACCTTGGAACTCTCTAGAATAGGTTGTCAGAAAGCTATTGCCTTCCAATTTTTTTAGGATAGGATAGAGTGTAGATTCTTTGATATTAGCGATCAGCTTAATGGTTTGGCTAATCTCATACCCATAAGAATCATCCTGCTCCAGTACGGCCAAGATGAGAAATTCAATCAAGGCAGAGGATGTTGGAAAGTACATGGGGAACCTCCTTTTCTAATGTGTAAGATTTTTATATATAATTTTTCTACACATACATTGTACATCTAAAAGAAAGCCCTGTCAAGAGAAATGTGTAAAATTTTTATATATAAAAAACTTCTAGCCAAAACTAGAAGTTTAAAGGATTTTATCGGCTCTGTCCACTGTAAAGAGGGCCACAGTCATCAGGATATCGACGAGTAAGAGAGCAGCTACAGCTGGTACCCAAGAGTGGAACAGATCAAAACTGTAACCAAAGAGGGTTGGCCCAAAGGCTGCTAGAATATAGCCTCCTGTTTGAGAAAGGCCAGATAATTGGGCTGTCTTTTCAGGAGCGCTTGTCTTAAGTGAAAAGTTGACCATGAGATAAGGAAAGAGGGCGCTTGTGGCGGTTCCGATGAGGAGATGGCTGACAAGCCAGTAAAAGAAATTACCGACTGGGAAAAAGAGCATGGAAATGCCGACCACGCCAGCTAGTGAAACCAGAGTGAGCATGAGCTGACGGTTGCGAGTTGACAAGCTGGTTGTCAGGCTGGGGATGGTCATTGAAAAAGGAATACTAATCAGAGAGAAGATAGAGGTAAGCAAGCCCGCTTCGTGACTGGATAGGCCTGCATGGATGGCCATGGTAGGTAGCCAGGTCATAGCAGTGTAAAAGAGCAAGGATTGAAAACCTGCAAAGACAATCACTGCCCAGACCTGTTTATTACGCATGACCTTTGTTTTGCTTTTTTGTTTGGTTTGTGGAGCCAGTCTGTGATTATAGCGGTGATTTGGGAGCCAGACCAAAAAAGTTGCTAGGCAGAGCAAGGTGAGGAGGATGATAAGTCCTTTCCAAGAACTGGCTTGTGTAATAGGCACAGCCAGATAGGAGGCCAGAGCCGTTGCAATCCCCATAGAGGTTACATATAAGGTGGTCAGAAAACCAATCTTCTTTGGTTGATTGGCTTGGATAAGACTAGGAAGCAGCACATTGATGACTGCGATACTTGCCCCAACCATCAAGGTTCCTAGATAGAGCAGGGGCAGATTGATTAGTCGAATGAGAGAGCCGATGGTCAAGAAGAAAAGGCTGTAGGTGAAGAGATGCTCCAAGCCGATTTTTTGAGCCAGTCGGGTAGAAAAGAGCGAGAAGAGGGTAAACATGAGGAGGGGAAGGCTGGTCAAGACACCAAGCGAACTAACTTCTACCCCCAGCCCTTGCGAAATATCTCCCAAAATAATGGGTAAAACAGTAAAAGGAGTCCGCAAGGAAACACCAATCAGGATAATACCTGGAACAAAAAAGAGTGATTGCTTTTTCATATAATACCTCTTCTAGCTGATTTTAATAACAGCTTATTTTAAGGTTTTTTCCCTATAATGTCAAGTAAGGTTTCTGGCTTTCAAGATAAAAATGGGAAAGTCTTGAAAATTATGATAAAATAGTGGAAGGAAATCTATATATTGGAGAAAAACTGTGTCTGAAAAGCAAAAAATCAGCGTCTTGATGTCGGTCTATGTAAAGGAAAATCCGACATTTTTGAGAGATGCCATTAATAGTATTCAAAATCAAACCTTGAAACCGAGCGAATTGGTTCTCGTAGAGGATGGACCTCTCACACCAGAACTCTATCAGGTATTAGACCAGCTTGAAGCTGAGTCTGATATTCCAGTGAAACGCTATCCTCTTGAGCAGAATCAAGGTTTGGGTCTGGCTCTTCGACAGGGTGTTTTGCAGTGTCAGTACGATATTATTGCCCGTATGGATACGGATGATATAGCAGTTCCAGACCGTTTTGAGAAACAGGTTCAGCTAATGGAGAAGGACAAGCTCGACCTATTAGGTGGACATATTGCAGAGTTTATTGATAATCCTGATGAGATTGTTTCTTACCGTCGTGTTCCAACCCAGCATGCAGATATTGTGGCTTATCAAAGGATGAGAAGTGCCTTTAACCACATGACTGTCATGTTCAAGAAGGACATGGTTCTCAAGGCAGGCAACTATGAGGATGGCCTTTATATGGAGGATGACCTCCTCTGGCTCAATATGATTGCTGCAGGAGCCAAGACTGGAAATCTGGATCAAATCTTGTGTCAGGTTCGTGTCGGAGCAGGGATGTTTGAGCGTCGTGGGGGACTGCGTTACCTCAAACTCTATCGTCAAGCTCGTCAGCGCATGCTGAAGAGAGGGCAAATTTCTTACAGAGAGTACGCCAAGAGTGTTGCGATTCAGATGGTTGTTGCTCTTTGTCCAGGATTTGTCCGACAGTTTATTTTTATGAAACTGTTACGAAAAAGCAAGTAAAAGATTGTAGCAAATCGTAAACTGGATAAAAAAGTGTTATAATAACAATATAACCATCCAACTCTTTTAAGGAGGAGTAAATTTCTATGAATAAAAAACTCACAGATTATGTCATTGATCTGGTGGAAATTTTAAATAAACAACAAAAACAGGTCTTCTGGGGCATATTTGATATTTTCAGTATGGTGGTTTCCATCATTGTATCTTATATTTTATTCTACGGATTGATTAATCCAGCACCTGTTGACTACATTATCTATACGAGTTTGGCCTTCCTGTTCTATCAATTGATGATTGGATTTTGGGGGTTGAACGCTAGTATTAGTCGTTACAGCAAGATTACGGATTTCATGAAAATCTTTTTTGGTGTGACTGCTAGCAGTATCTTGTCATATAGTATCTGCTATGCCTTCTTGCCCCTCTTCTCCATCCGTTTTATCGTGCTCTTTATCTTGTTGAGTACCTTCTTGATTTTATTGCCACGGATTACTTGGCAGTTAATTTACTCCAAACGCAAAAAAGGAAGTGGTGATGGGGAACACCGTCGTACCTTCTTGATTGGTGCTGGTGATGGCGGAGCCCTCTTTATGAACAGCTACCAACACCCAACCAGTGATTTAGAACTTGTTGGTATTTTGGATAATGATGAAAAGAAAAAGGGTCAAAAACTCGGTGGTATCCCTGTTTTGGGCTCTTATGATAATCTGCCTGAATTAGCTAAACGCCATCAAATCGAGCGTGTGATCGTTGCGATTCCGTCGCTTGATCCGTCAGAGTATGAGCGTATCCTGCAAATGTGTAATAAGCTGGGTGTCAAATGTTACAAGATGCCTAAGGTTGAAACAGTTGTTCAGGGACTTCATCAAGCAGGTGGAGGCTTCCAAAAGATTGATATCACAGACCTTTTGGGCCGTCAGGAAATTCGTCTTGATGAATCGCGTCTGGGCGTAGAACTGACAGGTAAGACGATCTTGGTTACAGGAGCTGGTGGTTCAATCGGTTCTGAAATCTGTCGCCAAGTTAGCCGCTTCAATCCTGAACGCATCGTCTTGCTCGGTCACGGGGAAAACTCAATTTACCTTGTGTATCATGAATTGATTCGCAAGTTCCAAGGGATTGATTATGTACCTGTTATTGCAGATATTCAAGACTACGACCGTCTCTTGCAAGTCTTTGAGCAGTACAAGCCTGCTATTGTTTATCATGCGGCTGCCCACAAGCACGTTCCTATGATGGAGCGCAATCCAAAAGAAGCCTTCAAAAACAATATCCGTGGAACCTACAATGTTGCTAAGGCTGTTGATGAAGCTAAAGTACCTAAGATGGTTATGATTTCGACAGATAAGGCGGTTAATCCACCAAATGTTATGGGAGCAACCAAGCGCGTGGCTGAGTTGATTGTCACTGGCTTTAACCAACGTAGCCAATCAACCTACTGTGCAGTTCGTTTTGGGAATGTTCTTGGTAGCCGTGGTAGTGTGATTCCAGTCTTTGAACGTCAGATTGCTGAAGGTGGTCCTGTAACGGTGACAGACTTCCGCATGACCCGTTACTTTATGACCATTCCAGAAGCTAGCCGTTTGGTTATCCATGCTGGTGCTTATGCTAAGGATGGAGAAGTCTTTATCCTTGATATGGGCAAACCAGTCAAGATTTATGATTTGGCCAAGAAAATGGTCCTTCTAAGTGGACACACCGAAAGCGAAATTCCAATCGTTGAAGTTGGAATCCGTCCAGGTGAAAAACTCTACGAAGAACTCTTGGTATCAACCGAACTTGTTGATAACCAAGTTATGGATAAGATTTTCGTTGGTAAGGTTAATGTCATGCCTCTAGAAGCCATCGATCAAAAGATTGAAGAGTTCCGCACTCTCAGTGGAGATGAGTTGAAGCAAGCCATTATCGCCTTTGCCAATCAAACAACCCACGTTGAATAAAAAAGAAAAACGCATATTATCAGGTCTGAAGAACCTTGGTAATATGCGTTTTGTTATGTAGAAACTTGCTCCATTTTCTTCTGAAATGGGGTTGTCGCCCAGTCTATGTTATTGAAAATACTCCAAAACTTCTATGGGTTTGTGGGCGATATAATCAGGTTGATAGTTTAGTAGATCTGCTTGCTCTCCAAATCCCCAAGTGACGGCCAATTTCTGAATGCCTGTTTCTTGAGCTCCCAGCATATCAAACTTGGTATCTCCGATGATGATGACTTGTTCTGGGGCTAGTTGATGTGTCTGCAAGGCTTGGCGAATGACATCAGCCTTATGAGGTGCTTCAGGGCTGGAACCATAAATGCCATCAAAGAAATGATGGATTCCAAAGTTTTTAGTCATATCCTGAGCAGTTGGGGTATTTTTTGTCGTGGTGATATAAAGAGGATATTTGCTCGATAACTCCTCAAGCAAGTCTACAATCTGAGGGAAAAGTTGAGCTTCATAGATGCCTTTTTCCTTGTAGTAAGAACGGTATATCTGCACAGCCTCAGAGATTAGTTTTTGGGGCAGGCAGGTCGCAAAACTACTTTCAAGAGGTGGTCCCATAAAACCACGAATGGTTTTGGCATCAGGACTAGGCACCCCCAGCTCCTTAAAAGTATGAGTAAAGGCATTGTGAATCCCGATAGAACTGTCAACGAGGGTTCCATCCAGATCAAAAAAGATAGCTGAGATAGAGGTCATAGTTTCTCCTATTTGATAAGCTTATTCTCCGAAAATTTCTTTTTGGAGGCGACGACCAGTAGGGGTGGCAGCGAGTCCACCTTCAGCTGTTTCACGAAAGGCAGTTGGCATGCTTGCTCCTACTTGGTACATGGCATCGATAACTTCATCCACAGGGATTTTAGATTCGATACCTGCCAAGGCCATATCTGCTGCGATGAAGGCAAAGTTAGCTCCCATGGCATTGCGCTTGACGCAGGGAACTTCAACCAAACCAGCAACAGGATCACAGATGAGGCCTAGCATGTTTTTAATGACAAAGGCAATAGCCTGGCTGGCCTGATAAGGTGTTCCGCCTGCAGCTAGAGTCAAGGCGGCAGCGCTCATAGCAGAGGCTGAACCAACCTCAGCTTGGCAACCGCCCTCAGCACCCGAGATAGAGGCGTTGTTTGCGATGACTAGTCCAAAGGCACCGGCAGCAAAGAGGAAATCCAGCTGTTGCTCGTGGCTGAGGTCTAATTTTTCAATAGCAGCAGTGAGAACGGAAGGCAGACAGCCAGCACTTCCTGCGGTCGGAGTGGCACAGACCAAGCCCATTTTAGCATTGTGTTCATTGACTGCAATGGCATTTCGGGCAGCAGAGAGAATCGTGTAATCTGATAGAGTTTTTCCGTTTTTGATGTAGTGATCCAATTTGGCAGCATCTCCACCTGTCAGGCCACTACGAGATTTATTTTCATTGAGGCCAAGTTGGACAGAGGCTTTCATGACTTCCAGATTGCGTTCCATGAGAAGGAGGACTTCTTCACGTTCGCGACCTGTCAATTCAAACTCTGTTGTAATCATGAGTTCTGCGACATTTCCTTGAAAGTCCAGTTCTGCTTGCTCGACCAATTCTTTGATAGAATAAAACATGCTTCCTCCTATTTAAAGAAATTGACATTGTGGAGATGAGGGATTTTTCGAATTTCTTCGATAGCCTCATCACAGTTGCGACTGTCAACTTCG
>CAUTXU010000043.1:0-11551 GCA_963542415.1 uncultured Streptococcus sp. | reverse complement strand
GTATGAGTGATCCAAAGATGATTAAGGAAATCCAAGAAGCGGTTAGTATTCCAGTAATGGCCAAGGTCAGAATCGGGCATTTTGTTGAGGCTCAGATTTTAGAGGCTATTGAGATTGACTATATCGATGAGAGTGAAGTTTTATCTCCAGCTGACGACCGTTTCCATGTGGACAAGAAAGAATTCCAAGTTCCTTTTGTCTGTGGAGCTAAGGACTTGGGTGAAGCCTTGCGTCGTATCGCTGAAGGAGCTTCCATGATTCGTACAAAAGGAGAACCAGGTACAGGAGATATCGTCCAAGCCGTTCGTCATATGCGCATGATGAATCAGGAAATTCGCCGTATTCAAAACCTACGTGAGGACGAGCTCTATGTTGCTGCCAAGGACTTGCAAGTCCCTGTAGAATTGGTTCAATACGTTCATGAACATGGGAAATTGCCAGTTGTAAATTTCGCAGCTGGAGGCGTTGCAACGCCAGCAGATGCTGCTCTGATGATGCAATTAGGGGCAGAGGGTGTCTTTGTCGGTTCAGGTATTTTCAAGTCAGGAGATCCTGTTAAACGAGCGGGTGCCATTGTCAAAGCGGTAACTAATTTCCGAAATCCTCAAATCTTGGCTCAAATCTCTGAAGATTTAGGAGAAGCCATGGTTGGTATTAATGAAAATGAAATCCAAATTCTCATGGCTGAGCGAGGAAAATAGATGAAAATCGGAATATTGGCCTTGCAAGGGGCCTTTGCAGAACATGCAAAAGTACTAGATCAATTAGGTGTCGAGAGTGTTGAAATCAGAAATTTAGAGGACTTTCAGCAGCATCAGAATGACTTGTCAGGCTTGATATTACCTGGTGGGGAGTCTACAACCATGGGCAAGCTTTTACGAGACCAGAACATGCTGCTTCCCATCCGAGAAGCCATTCTATCTGGACTACCAGTATTTGGTACCTGTGCGGGCTTAATTTTGCTGGCTAAGGAAATTACTTCTCAGGAAGAGAGTCATCTAGGAACTATGGATATGGTGGTCGAGCGCAATGCCTATGGGCGTCAATTAGGAAGTTTCTATACTGAGGCAGAATGTAAGGGAGTAGGTCAGATTCCAATGACCTTTATCCGTGGTCCAATTATCAGTAGTGTTGGAGAAAATGTAGAAATTCTAGCAACAGTGGACAATCAAATCGTTGCAGCCCAAGAAAAAAATATGTTGGTGACATCTTTTCATCCAGAGTTGACTGATGATGTGCGCTTGCACCAGTACTTTATCGAAATGTGTAAAGAAAAAAGTTGAGATTGAATTTCTCAACTTTTTTACATGTAATAAACAATGGCGATGTATTGGAGGGCAGATGCTGCTAGGATAAAGAGATGCCAAATCATGTGGAAATAAGGTTTTTTCTTGGCGTAAAATCCAGCTCCAACTGTATAACAGAGTCCGCCAGTTACCATGAGACTCCAGAAAATTGGTGTTGTTTGACTGATAATGGCAGGAATGATAGCCAGAACCAACCAGCCCATAATCAGGTAAAGAGCAAGGCTAAATTTCTCATTGACTTTTTTAGCAAAGATTTTATAGAGAATACCAAAGATGGTCGTTCCCCATTGGATGGCAATAATTAGATAACCAAACCAGTTATTCATTAAGGTCAAGACGACGGGCGTGTATGAGCCGGCAATAGCAACATAAATCATAGAATGATCAATGATTCTCAAGACATATTTATGGGTCGAACCATAGGCCATAGAGTGGTAAATGGTGGATGATAGAAACATGAGAAAGAGACTAATAACGAAAATGGAAACGCCGATAGATGATAAAAATCCGTGTGCCTCATAACTATAGGTGGATGAAATAGGGAGTAAGATGAGCATGATGACTGCACCTACGGCATGGGTCACGCTATTAGCAATCTCCTCTCCAAAACTGAGTTGTTTGCTGAGTTTAAGACTAGTGTTCATTGGATTACCTCCTCTTGAGTATGATGGATTAAGGCTAGAGTTTGATGATAGAGTTTAACGGTTTGGCAGCTGGTTTGGATGATAGGGTTAGCTGGGTCAATTCCTTGGTTCATGTAGTCCACAAAAGCATCGTAGAGTTGGTCTGAACTTGCTTGACTTTGTAGAGTATTAAGTGTCTGAGCTATTTCTTGAATAGAGAATACAGACTTGAGGGTTGTGATAGCAATCAAACGGGCAATCTGTTGGCGTTGGTATTTTTTCTTATCAGGCTTTGTCAGGTAACCATGTTTCACATAATTGTTGACCATAGATGCTGTTAGGCCCTTGTCTTTATCAGGAGAGATAGGGGCGCAGACCTGATTGACATAGAGCAAAACCTGGTCCAGATAGAGGTCAATATTTGGAATTTCTGCCCATTTGGGATAGGAAGAAGCAGTTTTCATTTCCGACTCCTTTTTATCTAGTTTTGATAACTAGATTATAAAATAACAAAAAAAGAAAGTCAAGTTTTAACTGCTTGTAGAAAGACTTAAATTATGCTATGATGGGAGAAACTAGTCAGAAATGAGGATAAAAGATGGAGATTCGTTTAGCTTTTCCAAATGAAGTAGATGCCATTATGCAGGTGATGAAGGATGCTAAGAAATGTTTAGCAGATGCTGGTAGTGACCAGTGGCAAAATGGCTATCCAAATGCTGATATTATTATTGAAGATATTATCTCAGGTCAAGCCTACGTAGCCTTGGAAGAGGGAGAACTACTAGCTTATGCTGCTGTGACCAAGAGTCCAGAGGCAGCCTATGAAGCCATTTATGAAGGAAAATGGCAAGCTGGAGAGTCAGAGTACCTAGTCTTTCACCGTATCGCTGTGGCTGCAGATGTCCAGGGACAGGGAGTTGCTCAAACCTTCTTAGAGGGCTTGATTGAAGGTTTTGACTATCTAGATTTTCGCTCAGATACGCATGCTGAAAATAAGGTTATGCAACATATTTTTGAAAAACTTGGTTTTAAACAGGTTGGTAAAGTGCCTGTTGATGGCGAACGCTTGGCCTATCAAAAATTGAAGAAATAATGCAAAAGAAGTATGCAAAAATGCTCTACCCTTCGCCAATTGGTATTCTATCACTGGTAGCTGATGACCATTATTTGTATGGAATTTGGGTTCAGGAGCAGAAGCATTTTGAGAGGGGACTAGGGTATGAAATAATAGAAGAAGTTGTTAGTCATCCTATTTTAGACTCCGTTATTGCTTGCTTAGATGCTTACTTTAAAGGCAAGTCTCGGGATTTATCCGACTTGCCCTTGGCTCCAATCGGAACGGATTTTGAAAAGAGAGTTTGGTCCTATTTACAGGGAATTCCTTATGGTCAGACAGTGACCTATGGACAAATAGCCCAAGACCTGCAAGTGGCTTCTGCTCAAGCAATTGGTGGAGCAGTGGGGCGCAATCCTTGGTCTATCCTAGTACCTTGTCATCGTGTGCTAGGAGCAGGCAAGCGTCTGACAGGTTATGCTGCAGGAGTGGAAAAGAAAGCTTGGCTCTTGGAGCATGAAGGCGCAGATTTTAAAGATATAAACAATAGAAAGTGAAAGACATGTTAGAATTTATCGAATACCTAAAATGTTCAACTTGTAAAAAAGCAAAACAAGAATTAAACCAACTTGGTGTGGACTATAAAGCCGTCCATATCGTCGAAGAAACACCTAGCCAAGAAGTCATTTTAAACTGGCTAGAGACCTCAGGGTTCGAATTGAAACAATTTTTCAACACTAGTGGAATCAAATACCGTGAACTAGGACTAAAAGATAAGGTAGGAAGTCTGTCAAACCAAGAAGCGGCTGAGTTGCTAGCAAGCGACGGTATGTTGTTAAAACGGCCGATTTTAGTAGAAAATGGAACTGTTAAGCAAATCGGTTATCGAAAACCTTATGAAGAATTGGGATTGAAATAGTTTTTACTTATCTCTTTGATAGATAAAATATATAACCTCCCTGTTTCAAAGTATGATAAACTAGTAGGTAGACAAAGTCTGTATCTGACCGTAGCAAATAATTTCATTGACGGCAGAAGTATGGTAGAATGAATCATTATCAGGAGAGGATGTTTTTATGAATGTTACAACGATTTTAGCATCAGATTGGTACCAAAACTTGATGCAATTGATTCCGGATGGCAAGCTGTTTAGCTTGCGTTCGGTCTTTGATGGAATTCCGAGAATTGTCCAACAACTTCCAACAACGATTATGTTGACAATTGGTGGTGCCCTTTTTGGCTTGGTTTTGGCGCTTCTTTTTGCCATTGTGAAAATCAATCGTGTCAAGATTTTATATCCCTTGCAGGCCTTCTTTGTTAGTTTCTTAAAAGGGACACCGATTTTGGTGCAACTCATGTTGACCTACTACGGAATTCCTTTGGCTTTGAAAGCCCTCAATCAGCAATGGGGAACTGGTCTCAATATCAATGCAATTCCAGCTGCAGCTTTTGCGATTGTAGCCTTTGCTTTTAATGAAGCAGCTTATGCCAGTGAAACCATTCGTGCAGCCATTCTCTCAGTTAATCCTGGTGAGATTGAGGCGGCACGAAGTCTGGGTATGACACGAGCACAAGTTTATCGTCGCGTAATTATTCCAAATGCAGCGGTGGTAGCTACTCCAACCTTAATTAACTCCCTCATCGGCTTGACCAAGGGAACTTCCCTAGCCTTCAGTGCGGGTGTTGTGGAAGTCTTTGCCCAAGCTCAGATTCTAGGTGGAGCTGATTATCGTTACTTTGAGCGATTCATCTCCGTTGCCCTTGTTTATTGGGTAGTCAATATTGGAATTGAAAGCCTCGGTCGTTTCATCGAGAGAAAAATGGCTATTTCTGCACCCGATACAGTGCAAACAGATGTGAAAGGAGACCTTCGTTAATGATTAAGATTTCGAATTTAAGCAAATCCTTTTCAGGACAGACTGTCTTGGATCATCTGGACTTGGATATTCAAAAAGGGGAAGTTGTAGCCTTGATTGGTTCTTCAGGAGCTGGAAAATCAACCTTCCTTCGCAGTCTCAATTATCTTGAAACACCTGACAGTGGCTCTATTCAGATTGATGATTTCTCAGTTGATTTTTCTAAAATCACTCAAGAAGAAATCCTTGCCCTACGTCGTAAGCTGTCTATGGTTTTCCAACAGTTTAATTTGTTTGAACGCCGCACAGCACTTGATAATGTGAAAGAAGGCTTGGTTGTTGTCAAGAAATTATCTGACCAAGAAGCGACTAAGATTGCCAAGGAAGAGTTGGCTAAGGTTGGGCTTTCTGATCGTGAAAACCATTATCCTCGCCATTTATCAGGTGGACAAAAGCAACGGGTTGCCCTAGCGCGTGCGCTTGCTATGAAACCAGATGTCTTGCTCTTAGACGAACCAACTTCAGCCCTTGACCCAGAATTGGTCGGTGAAGTAGAGAAGTCTATTGCAGATGCTGCTAAGTCAGGTCAAACCATGATTTTGGTCAGTCATGACATGTCCTTTGTAGCCCAAGTGGCTGATAAGATTCTCTTCTTAGATAAGGGGAAAATCATTGAGTCTGGAACACCGGATGAGATTATCCACCATCCTAAAGAAGAGCGGACAAAAGAATTCTTCGCTAGTTACAAACGGACTTATATTTGATATAATAGATAAAGGAAAACTCAGTTAGCTGGACTAGCTGAGTTTACTCTTTAAAAAAGATAGAAATGAGAGAAATCATGCTACTGCAACTATTTTCTTTATATTTCGAGAGTTTGATCTTGACCACCATCCTCGTCCTGATTTTTTTAGGGATTTGGATTGGACTGAGAGCCATGTCGGGAGTTGATAAGACAGCCAAGGCTCGCCAAGCCCATCTCTATGATATGATTATGATTGGAGTCTTGGTTGTTCCAGTATTATCCTTTGCGGTTATGAGTTTAATTCTTGTTTTCAAGGCATAATCCTTGCATGATTGACAAGAAAGAGTTAGAATAAAGATAGTTACAACAAGAAAGAAGGAATCTATATGTACGATACTATTATTATCGGTGCTGGACCTGCAGGTATGACTGCAGCCTTGTATGCTGCTCGAAGCAATCTGAAAGTAGCCTTGATTGAAGGTGGTCTGCCAGGTGGTCAGATGAATAATACATCGGATATCGAAAATTATCCAGGATACGCTAATATTAGTGGACCAGAATTGGCAGAAAAGATGTTTGAGCCGCTTGAAAATCTTGGTGTTGAGCACATTTATGGCTATGTTGAAAATGTCCAAGACCATGGTGAATTTAAGAAAGTGATTACTGATGACCAGACATATGAAACACGTACAGTTATCGTAGCGACTGGTTCGAAACACCGTCCTTTGGGAGTGCCTGGAGAAGAAGAACTGAACAGTCGTGGTGTATCTTACTGTGCCGTTTGTGATGGTGCTTTCTTCCGTGACCAAGATTTGCTGGTAGTTGGTGGGGGAGATTCAGCTGTTGAAGAAGCCCTCTTCTTGACTCGTTTTGCCAAAACTGTTACCATTGTTCATCGTCGTGACCAACTTCGTGCACAAAAAGTGTTACAAGACCGCGCTTTCGCTAATGAGAAAGTCAGCTTTATCTGGGATTCTGTAGTGAAGGAAATCAAGGGTGAAAACCGAGTAGAATCTGTCGTATTTGAAAATGTGAAAACAGGTCAAGTGACAGAACAAGCCTTCGGTGGCGTCTTTATCTATGTTGGATTGGACCCTCTTAGCGATTTTGTTAAAGAATTGAATATCCAAGATCAGGCAGGTTGGATTGTGACAGATAACCATATGAAAACTGCAGTTGACGGTATCTTTGCAGTTGGAGATGTTCGCTTGAAAGACCTTCGCCAAGTAACAACAGCAGTTGGAGATGGAGCTATCGCTGGTCAAGAAGCTTATAAGTTTATCACCGAACATAGTTAATACACTTCGAAAATCTCTTCAAACCACATCAGCTTCGCTTTGCCGTATATATGTTACTGACTTCGTCAGTTCTATCCACAACCTCAAAACAGTGTTTTGAGCTGACTTCGTCAGTTCTATCTGCAACCTCAAAGCAGTGCTTTGAGCTGTCTACAGCTAGCTTCCTAGTTTGCTCTTTGATTTTCATTGAGTATAATCATAAAAAAGTTTCCAATCAGACGACTGGAAACTTTTTTATAGTCTATTTCGGAAAACTTCGTACATGAGAATGGCTGCAGCAACACTGGCATTAAGGCTTTGAACATGTCCATTCATAGGAATGGTAATCATTTCATCGACCTGTTTTTTGATGTTGCTAGAGATGCCTTTTCCTTCATTTCCGATGATGAGGGCGATTTTCCCTTTTGTATTCCACTTGTGGCAAGGAATCCCATTCATATCTGTTCCAAAGGTCCAGAAGCCTTCATCCTTGAGTTTGTCTAGAGTTTGGCTTAGATTGGTCACTCGGGCAATTGGAACGTGCTCAATAGCACCTGTGGCTGTTTTGGCAACGACAGGAGTAACTCCCACAGCACGGTGTTTGGGAATGATGACACCTGAAACATTGGTCGCATCGGCTGTTCTTAAGATGGATCCTAAGTTGTGAGGATCAGTTAGGCCATCCAGAATCAATAGAAGTGGATTTTCTTCTTGGCGCGTTTGGGCAAGGATGTGATCCAGCTCACTATAGGCAAATTCAGATACTCGTAGAACAAAACCTTGGTGGACAGCACCTTCAGTCATCTCAGAGAGGGATTTTTTTGAAGTCCAAGAAATGGACACCTTCTTTTCTGTAGCCAGTTCCTTGACTTTCTCAACATTCTTACCTCGGAGATCTTCTTGGAGGTAAAGTTTGTTTCCTGTGTTTGCAAGGAGGGCTTCGGTAACGGCGTGGACGCCATAGACAATATCATTTGTTTTCATGCCTCTATTATAACACAAAACCCCGTCTTGCAACGGGATTTTCTTTATTCTAGAATCAGTAAACCATCTTTAACTGCAAATGGGTCTTTTTCATTGATACGATCGTAAAACATGATTCCGTTAATGTGGTCAATTTCATGCTGAACAACGATGGAGTTGTAGCCTTTGAGTTTGATACGGTGTTTTTCTCCATCCTTGTCAAAGTAGTCAACAGTAACGCGGGCATGGCGAACAACATAGCCAGGCACGTTACGGTCAACAGACAGGCAACCTTCTCCTTCACCAAGAGCAGCGTCTTGAACAGAGTGAGAGACGATTTTTGGATTGTACATAATAGCTTGCAAGTCGTAAGCTTCCTGAGGAGTTTCGCCTTCTTCGACAATATTAGGCACCAAAACAGCGATAATGCGTTTTGAGATATCTAATTGAGGAGCAGCAAGTCCAACCCCACCGCGGAGCCCCATCTTTTCAGCCATGACAGGATCTTGGGAATGTTTGAGGAATTGCATCATCTTTTCGCCAAGAATGATTTCTTGATCAGATAGAGGGAAAGTAACTTCCTCAGCAACCGCGCGTAGGGTAGGATTCCCTTCACGGATAATATCGTTCATATCAATTAAGTGAGCAGCTTTTGTAATACGTTCTATTGCAGACATTTTCTCTCCTTTCATTACTTCTACATGATATCACAAAATGACAAGGATTGAAAGCATTACGGCATCGAGCTTTTATAGAAAATGCCTAGTAGGTTCGATTCAATTGTGAAAGAATTACTTATCTGTGATATAATAAAAAGAAAAGGCTTGCATTAGAAAGTAGGGAGAATGAAGATGCAAAGAAGACAAGATAGACATAAACGTGGACCAGTTTTTCGTTTTGTGAGGGGTTTTGTAAACTTTTTTAGGAGTTATCGCAAGTGGAGTAATAAGGGATTTGTGGCGATACTCTTGCTAGCAGTTGCTTTATCAATGGGCTTGGTCTTGTTGTTTGAAAGCTTCCAAGGAATCCCTTTAACCAGTCAAAAAAAGGATACCATTTCTCAAGAAGCAAATAAGACGAATCAAAATGCTAAAGATGAGGAAGAGGAAAAAACTGCTAGAATTATGGCCAACGGGGACCTCCTCTATCATATTCCCATCTATCGTTCTGCTTTAAAAGAAGATGGAACCTATGATTTTCATGAAAATTTTGATTATGTGAAACCATGGCTCAAACAAGCAGACCTGATTATAGGTGATTTTGAAGGTACTGTGAACAAGGATCACTATTTGGCAGGTTATCCTCTCTTTAATGCACCTGGAGAAGTTATGGATGCCATCAAGGATGCCGGTTATCAAGTGCTAGACTTGGCGCATAACCATATCCTAGATTCACAAATAGAAGGTGTGGTCTCAACAGCAGATGCTATTGAAAAGGCAGGAATGACACCTATTGGAGTGTATACGCATGAGTCCCGTGATCAAGCTCCACTGGTTATCAAGGAAGTGAACGGTATCAAGGTTGCACTTTTGGCCTATTCTTATGGTTTTAATGGAATTGAGCAAAGTATTTCTCAAGAAGACTATAACCGCTATCTTTCAGACCTAAATGAAGACAAGATGAAGGCTGAAATTGAACGAGCAGAGAAGGAAGCGGATATCACCATTATCATGCCTCAGATGGGTGTGGAGTATCGCTTGGAACCAACTGAAGAACAAAAGGCTCTTTATCACAAGATGATTGATTGGGGAGCGGATATTATCTTTGGTGGACACCCTCACGTTGTGGAACCATCTGAAACAGTTGAAAAAGATGGGGACAAGAAACTCATCATCTATTCAATGGGGAACTTCATTTCCAATCAACGAATCGAAACTATGCAAGATGAAGAGAATGCTAAGTGGACAGAGCGTGGCGTTCTCATGGATGTGACCATTAAGAAAAAGGCTGGTAAGACGACAATCGAAACTGCTAAAGCACATCCTTCTTGGGTAAACCGTACACCAAAAGGAACCTATTCTCCTGAAGGTTATCCACTCTTCCTTTACCAAACTTATATCTTAGAAGACTTTATCGAGGGTGGCAGTCATCGTGATCAATTAGATGAAGCGACTAAGGAACGAATTGATACAGCCTATAAAGAAATGAACGAACATGTGGGATTGAAGTGGGACTAGCTTGAATCCAGAGGAAAGTAAATGACGATTAAAGTAATTGCGACAGATATGGATGGGACCTTGCTGGATGCTAGAGGCCAGCTTGATCTCCCACGTTTGGAAAAGATTTTAGATCAGTTGGATCAAAGGGGTATTCGTTTTGTCATCGCGACGGGCAATGAAATTCACCGCATGAGGCAACTACTGGAGCACTTGGTGGATCGAGTTGTTCTGGTTGTTGCCAATGGCGCTCGTATATTTGAAAACAATGAACTGATTCAGGCTCAGACTTGGGATGATGCTATTGTCGACAAGGCTTTGGCTCATTTCAAGGGGCGAGCGTGTCAGGACCAGTTTGTTGTAACGGGTATGAAGGGTGGTTTTGTCAAAGAAGGTACGATTTTTACAGAACTTGAAAGTTTTATGACTCCAGAAATGATTGAAAAATTTTACCAACGGATGCAGTTTGTGGATGAGTTAACATCCGACCTCTTTGGTGGTGTGCTCAAGATGAGTATGGTTGTTGGTGAGGAACGTTTGAGTTCGGTCTTGGAAGAAATCAATGACCTCTTTGATGGCCGTGTTCGGGCTGTATCGAGTGGCTATGGTTGCATTGATATCCTTCAAGCTGGAATTCATAAAGCATGGGGCTTGGAAGAATTACTCAAGCGTTGGGACTTGAACCCCCAACAAATCATGGCTTTTGGTGACAGTGAAAATGATGTTGAAATGCTTGAAATGGCTGGAATTGCCTATGCGATGGAAAATGCTGATGACAAGGCCAAAGCTGTGGCGACTGCTCTAGCGCCAGCCAACAGCCAAGGAGGAGTTTATCAAGTCTTGGAAAACTGGTTAGAAAAAGGAGAATGAAGTGGCAGTACAGTTATTAGAAAATTGGTTACTAAAGGAACAAGAAAAAATCCAAACCAAGTATCGTCACTTAAATCAAGTTTCTGTTGTAGAGCCAGACATTCTTTTTATTGGGGATTCCATTGTCGAATATTATCCTCTGCAGGAACTATTTGGGACTGCAAAGACGATTGTCAATCGAGGCATTCGAGGTTATCAGACAGGGCTGTTATTAGAGAATCTAGATGCGCATCTTTACGGTGGGGCAGTAGATAAAATTTTTCTTCTGATTGGGACAAATGATATCGGAAAAGATGTGCCCGTGAATGAGGCTCTCAATAACCTCGAAGCTATCATTCAATCCATTGCTCGCGATTATCCACTGACAGAGATTAAATTGCTTTCCATTTTGCCAGTCAATGAGGGAGAGGAGTACAAGCAGACAGTCTATATCCGCACGAATGAAAAAATTCAGAAATGGAATCAAGCCTATCAAGAGCTTGCTTCTGCCTATATGCAGGTGGAATTTGTGCCAGTTTTTGATAGTTTGACAGATCAGGCAGGTCAACTAAAAAAAGAATATACAACTGATGGATTGCATCTCAGTGTTGCTGGTTATCAGGTTTTGACAAAAGCCTTGAAAGACTATCTTTTGTAGTTAATTGTTTTCCTTTTTGCATTTTTGAGTTAGATAAGGTATAATGGTTTTATTGTCTTTTGG
>CAUTXU010000042.1:0-11773 GCA_963542415.1 uncultured Streptococcus sp. | reverse complement strand
AACCGCTTGATGAAGGACATGACAGACTGGTTGACTGAAAAACAAGCAACTTATGGTGGCCTTCGTAAGGAAATGATCTTTGTCCCAGGTCAATATTGGGGGAATGGCCGTGAAGATGAGTTGAAAGCACTCAATGAAAATCTTCCAACTTCAACCTCTATGACCCTTACTGGTGGTAAGATCTGGGGTGAAGTATCCGAAAGCTTCCTCTCTAACCTTAAGAACAACCTGACTGCAGGTGGTAAGACCTATCGTCCAGTTTCTCTATGGGTCAATTGGCCTGTTACAGATAACTCTAAACAACACTTAATCTTAGGTGGAGGTGAGAAATTCCTTCATCCAAATGTTGATCCTAGTCTTCTTTCAGGTATCATGTTGAATCCAATGCAACAATCTGAGCCTTCTAAGATTGCCCTCTTCTCTGCAGCTCAATATGCATGGAAACAATGGAAGTCAGAAGAAGAAGCTAAGAAAGTAAACGATATCGCCTTCAACTTTGTTGAAAATGGTAAGTTTACAGATAGCGAAGCATCTCTTGCCTTCCGTGAACTTGGTAAACACATGATTAACCAAAATATGGATGGCCGTGTTGTGAAATTGGAAGAGTCTGTTGAACTTGCACCGAAATTGGCGACCTTTATGTCTAAGTTGAAAGCGGGTCAAGATGTCAGCGTAGAGCGTGAAGGATTGCGTGCAGAATTTGCGAAACTAAAAGCTGCAGCTCAACTTTATAAAGCCTCTGGTGATGAAAAGATGCGTGCTCAAATTCACTATTGGTTGGACAATACCATCGACCAAATGGATGCTTTGAGTGCTCTTCTTGATGGTACAGAAGCCATTGCTACGAATGATTCTGCAAAACTTTGGGATAGCTACTATAAGGGATTGAAACTATATGAACAGTCTCAAACTTATACCTTCCATTATGTAGACCATGACGAAAAAGCTGAGTTGGGTGTTCAACACATCCGTCCATTCTTGCTTGGACTGCGTGAAATCTTGGCAACAGAAGTTCAAAAAGCCTTGCATCCAGACCAAGTTATCAGTACCTTTATCACAAACCGTACAGGTGTAGAAGGCGGACTGGCTGAGGTAACTGATGGAGATTTGGGAACTCATGCATTAATCAAATCGCCAAACAGTATCAAGACTGGTGATTACATTGGCTTGAAATTTAACAAAGCTGTTCCACTCCAAAACTTGACCTTTGCAATGGGAACTCAAGCAAATCCTCGTGATACCTTTAACAATGCTAAGGTTGAGTATCTCAATGAAAATGATGAGTGGGTAACACTTTCAGAACCAAGCTACACTGGAAATGAATCTCTTATTAAATATGAAAAACTCAATATTCGTGCCAAGGCTGTTCGAATGATTGCGACTTCAGATCGTGATAATACTTGGTTTGCTGTAAGAGAAATTGCTGTTAACCGCCCTGTGGAAGTTACTCGTGCTAAACAGGCAGCTACTGTGACGATTAGTCCAAATCTTATGTACAAGTACAATACGACAGTTGGTCAGATTACAGACGGTCGTGACAATACTGAAGCCATGCTTGCGAATGCTGATCGAACTGATACAACTCCAGTAAATAGTTGGGTACAACTAGACTTAGGCGAAGTCAAACCTGTGACTAAGGTTCGTCTCCACCAAGGTTCAGGAGATAAATTAGCAGAAGGTGTTCTTGAATATTCTGCAGATGGTAACTCATGGCAAGAATTGGATCGCTTGACTGGTGAACAAACCAAAGAAATCGAAACTCCAATTTCAGCTCGCTATGTCCGTATTCGCAACACTAAGAATACCAACCTATGGTGGCGTATAGCTGATTTTTCGGTTGAAACACGTGCAGGCAATAGCAAATTGACTGATACAAATGTTGAAAACTTGAAGTCAACTCCAGTTTATGACAGCCTAGGTCGTTATAATATGCAAATTCCGAGCGGAACCAAGCTTCCAGCTCATAGTTACTTGGGTATGAAACTTGATCGTCTTCACCAAGCTGAACTCATTCAAGCGGTTGGTACAGAAAATCCATCCCTCAATTTGGAATATTCTCCAAATGCCCAAGAATGGTATCCAGCTGATCAAGTGACAGATAAGTCCTTGGTACGTTATGTTCGTTTGGTCAACAAGACTGACCAAGAACAAGCAGTGACAGCAACCTCTCTACTTGTTCAGACAAAAGAAGTTCAACCAACCACACTTGATTCGACATCAATGGGAATCCATCCAACATATGGTAGCAATGATGTTCGTAAGATTAAGAACTTGGATCAATTGTTCGATGGAGTTTATAATAACTTTGTAGAATTCTCAGACTATGCTCGTAAAGACGGTCATATCACCTTGAAACTTGGTAGCGAACGTGACATTAAGAAAATTAGAGCTTATATTCAAGATGGAACTCAAAATTATCTGCGTGATGGTAAGATTCAAGTCAGTCAGGATGGCAAGACTTGGACAGATCTTGTGACAGTTGGTGACGGTGTTACTAATGAGACACGTGATGATTCCTTGACAGATGGTTGGACACATGATTCTAAGATGCCAGGAAACCGCTACATCGAGGGTGAACTTGCAAGTCCAGTTAAAGCCAATTATCTCCGTGTTCTATTTACAGCTAACTATGATGCTCGTTTTGTAGGCTTCACTGAGTTGGTTATTAATGATGGCGAATTCGTGAAACCGATTAATGATCCAACTGTTCAAGGAAACAGTGGTGAAAGCCAAGGTAACCTCTACACCAACCTCGTAGATGGTAAGGTATTGACTAGCTATAAGGCTGAGAAAGAACAAGGTGAGCTGGTCTACCACTTGTCAGAACCGACAGATGTGAACCATATCCGACTTGTTTCAAGTCTTCCGCAAGGAGTGAAGGCTCGAGTATTGGCTCGAACTCTTAAATCAGATAAAAGAGATTCTTGGTCAGAAATAGGTGAGATTACCTCAAGCTTCCAAACATTTGCTGTCCGAGATAAATCTCCATTATTGGATGTGAAACTTGTTTGGGAAGGAGGTAAACCAGAGTTCTACGAAATGACGACATTCCACCAAGAACTTCCAGAAGAACTAGCCAAACCGGCTCCAAATACAAGTAAGGGCGATGAACCAGCTTCAGTAGTAGAAGTCCCAGAATATACTGGTGGCGTAAATGGTGTTGAAGCAGCTGTTCATGAAGTTCCAGAATACACTCAAGCTATTGGCACAGCAGGTGATGGCGTAACTCCAGTAGTAGAAGCACTAGAATTTAAAGGTGGTGTTAATGCAGTTGAGGCAGCTACCCATGAAGTTCCCGAGTATACTGAAGCTATTGAAAAAGCAGACAAGCTTCCAGCACCAGTAGTAGAAGTCCCAGACTTCAAGGGTGGCGTAAATGGCACTGAAGCAGCTGTCCATGAAGTATCAGAATATGAAGGAACAGCAAGTCATCAAGCCACTCCAAAAGAGGAAAACTTGAAAGATTCTGTTGATAAAGTCGATGGAGATAAGATGAGCAGTGGCAATAGTGATGTTGAAACTACTGTTGAAAAGTCCGATGAATTTGCAAATGCATCAGTGAAAACGGATCAAGTCCAAAAACAAGAACAACCACAATCATCAATTTCTAAAGTTAAAGATCAACTTCCAGCAACAGGTGGAAAAGAATCAGCTGCTTTAGCCTTGTTAGGTGGTCTTGGATTAGTTCTATCTGCTGCTTTTGTCAAAAAAGGGAAAAAGGATTAATACTCTTCGGAAATCTTTTCAAACCGCGTCAATGTCGCCTTACCGTAGATATGTATTTCTGACTTTGTCAGTCTTATCTACAACCTCAAAACAGTGTTTTGAGCAACCTGCGGCTAGTTTCCTAGTTTGCTCTTTGATTTTTATTGAGTATAAGAATTCGAAAAAGAGTTATTCAATGATCCCGGATAAACCTTAATGTCACAATAAAACCACACAGTGATTTCAGTATTGAGCATCATCAAGCTGAAAGCAACACTGTGTGGTTTTTAAATAGTTGATAGTTTCGGACTAGATTCTTTACCCATTGTTAAGGTTCTCGTTATAGGATACTTACTCCCTCTTTTTTGTTATATTAAAATCACAAAAAAGATTGCAATTTCTTGATCGTTTTGATATATTCAATATATACAAAAAAACAAACTTGATGCTTAGTTGTGTATCCAGAAGGAGGTTATTTTTTAAAAAGTAAACGCTTACTTGGTGTCGAGAAAAAGAAATGAGGATTTTAATGAAGAAAAGACTTTTCGATAAACGTTGTCATTATAGCATTCGTAAATTTGCTATAGGTGTGGCATCTGTGATGATTGGAGTTAGTATATTTGGCTTGTCGGCTGTACAAGCTGAGGACTTGTCTTCATCCAATACTCAGACAGAAGAAACAACGGTTCATCAACCCCAACCTTTAGATAAGCTTCCTGATGATGTGGCAGCTGCTATCGCAAAGGCTGATGAGAATGGTGGACGTGAGTTTGTAAAGCCAAAATCTGAAGCAACAGAAGAAAATGGGATTAAGGATACGGATTCTGCTAAACCTGTTAATGAAGGCAACCATGAATTGGCTGGTCCTAAAGTTGAAACTCCGAATAAAGTAGGAGAAGGAAACGAAGCTGAGGAGAAGCAAAAGTCTGAAGAGACAAATCTAAAGACTGCGGAAGAAAATCCGAAATCTACAGCAACAGTTGAGACAGATGTAAAAGAGGATGCTAAAAAGACTTTAGAAAAGGATCAGGTAAAACCGACTACAGATATCAAATCTTCTTCTGAAAAAACGCAAGCGCTTTCTAAAGAGTTAAGTAAAGCGGATGTTGAAAAAGAGAAGCAGCTATTATCAGATCGAAAACAAGATTTCAATAAAGATTGGTATTTTAAACTAAACGCCCAAGGAGATTTTTCAAAAAAAGATGTGGATGTTCATGATTGGTCTAAATTGAATCTTCCACACGATTGGAGTATTTATTTTGACTTCGATCACAAGTCTCCTGCTCGCAATGAAGGTGGTCAGTTAAATGGTGGAACAGCTTGGTATCGTAAGACTTTTACACTGAATGAAGTAGACAAGAACAAGGATGTTCGTATCAATTTTGATGGTGTTTACATGGATTCTAAGGTTTATGTAAACGGTAAATTTGTAGGACATTATCCAAGTGGTTACAATCATTTTTCTTATGATATTACAGAATTTTTGAACAAGGATGGCAGTGAAAATTCCATTACCGTTCAAGTGATCAATAAGCAACCAAGTAGTCGTTGGTATTCTGGAAGTGGGATTTATCGTGATGTAACCCTTAGTTATCGTGATAAAGTCCATGTTGCGGAAAATGGGAACCACATTACAACACCAAAATTAGCTGAACAAAAAAATAGCAATGTTGAAACACAAGTTCAAAGTAAGATTAAAAATACAGATAAAAAGGCTGCGAATGTCTTTGTGGAGCAACAGATTTTCACTAAGGAGGGTAAAGCTGTTTCAGAACTAGTTCGTTCTGCAACTAAGAGTTTGGCAGAAAATGAAACAGCACAATTTAATCAGAATATCTTGGTTAATCAGCCAACTCTTTGGACAACGAAAAGTTACCATCCTCAACTTTATGTTCTAAAAACAAAAGTCTATAAAGAAGGCCAGTTAGTTGATGTAACAGAAGATACATTTGGTTACCGTTATTTCAATTGGACTGCTAAGGAAGGTTTCTCTCTGAATGGTGAACGCATGAAATTCCACGGAGTAAGTATTCACCATGACAATGGAGCCTTGGGGGCAGAAGAGAATTATAAGGCTACCTATCGTAAATTAAAACTCTTGAAAGATATGGGGGTTAACTCTATTCGAACAACCCACAATCCAGCGAGTCCTCAGTTGCTTGATGCTGCAGCTAGTTTAGGTCTTTTGGTTCAAGAGGAAGCTTTTGATACTTGGTATGGTGGCAAGAAGACTTACGACTATGGACGGTTCTTTGATCAAGATGCAACTCATCCTGAAGCTAAGAAGGGTGAGAAGTGGTCTGATTTTGATCTTAGAACAATGGTAGAACGTGATAAGAACAATCCGTCTATTGTGATGTGGTCTCTTGGAAATGAGGTAGAGGAGGCAAATGGTAGTCCTCGTTCTATTGAAACTGCTAAACGTTTGAAGGCTGTTATCAAAGCAATTGATACTGAGCGTTACGTAACCATGGGTGAAAATAAATTTAGTCGTGCATCTACAGGTGATTTCTTGAAAGTTGCAGAAATTATGGATGCTGTGGGTATGAACTATGGAGAACGCAATTATGATGCTGTTCGTAGAGCTCATCCAGATTGGCTTATTTATGGTTCTGAAACGTCTTCAGCGACAAGAACGCGTGATTCTTATTACAATCCTGCTCGAATTCTTGGACATGATAACAGTCCAAATCGTCATTATGAACAATCTGATTATGGTAATGACCGTGTTGGATGGGGAAGAACAGCTACTGAATCATGGACTTTTGATCGTGATCATGCTGGATATGCTGGACAATTTATCTGGACAGGAATTGACTATATCGGTGAACCAACGCCATGGCATAACCAGGATAGTACACCTGTAAAAAGTTCCTACTTTGGTATTATTGATACAGCTGGTTTGCCCAAGAATGATTTCTACCTTTACCGTAGTGAGTGGTATAGTGATAAAGAAAAACCAACTGTCCGAATTTTACCGCATTGGAACTGGACTGAAGAGACCCTTAAGGATCGCAAGATGCTGGTCGATGGAAAGGTTCCAGTTCGTACCTTCTCAAATGCAGCAAATGTTGAATTATTCTTAAACGGTCAGTCGCTTGGTAAAAAGGAATTTATTAAGAAAAGGACAGAAGATGGACGCCCTTATCATGAAGGAGCTAAACCAAGTGAATTGTATCTTGAGTGGCTTGTTAAGTACCAACCAGGTACACTGACTGCGATTGCTCGAGATGAAAATGGGAATGAAATTGCGCGTGATAGTGTGACAACTGCAGGGGAACCAGCAAGAGTTCGTCTAACTAAAGAAGAGCATGTTATTACTGCAGATGGTAAAGATTTATCTTACATCCATTACGAAATTGTTGATAGCGACGGGAATGTTGTACCAACAGCGAATAATCTTGTTCATTTCAATCTGCATGGTCAGGGACAAATCGTTGGTGTAGATAATGGGGAACAAGCTAGTCGTGAGCGCTACAAAGCTCAAGCAGATGGAACATGGCAAAGACGTGCTTTCAATGGTAAAGGGGTTGTCATTGTAAAATCAACAGAAAAAGAAGGTAAATTTACTCTTTATGCAGATTCTGCTGGCTTAACTTCTGATAGCGCAACGGTCGCAACTGTGTCTGGTAAGAAAGAAAACCGTCATTTTGTAGCCTTTGCTCCTGTAAAAGCAACAACTGACGTGACTACAAATCCTGAATTGCCTCAAACAGTAACAGCTATTTATAGCGATGGCAGTGTTGAGGAAAAAACTGTCACTTGGGAAGTGCCATCTGACTTACTTACAAGTGCAGATGAAAAGAAAGTATCTGGACGAGTGGAAGGTTTGGAAACCCAAGCTGAGGCACTTGTAAAAGTGGTTGCCTTAGATAAATGGTTGCCAAAAGTTGCTACAGTACCGGTTGGTACAAATGCGGCTGATTTGGATAAAACGGTCACAGCTGTTCTGACAGATGGTAGCTTGATTGATACAGAGGTTGTTTCATGGACCTTGAAAGATCCTGCTGCTTTGACCAAGGAAGGGGGACGTACGGAGGCTACTGGTAAATTGGTAGATGACGACCGTGAAGTGACTGCAACCTTTATCGCAAGCAGTAAGGAAACAACAAGTAGCATTACAGGACTTACTGTTGGGGATAAAGCTCTTGAGAACTTCGAGTCTGGCAAGACTTATTATCGTGTATCTCTTCCTTACACTGGAACAATTCCAAGTGTTGGAGCACAGACTACAGGCTATCAGGTAACAGTTCAGCAAGCTTCTGCTGATAATGGATATCAGGCTTCTGTCTTCTTGAGTGACCAAAAGGGGGATTTAGTTCAAACTTACTTGATTCAATTCGTGAAGGAAGCACCTGCCTTGACCCGCTTGGAAGTAAACGTTGAAGGAAAAGAGAAGGCAACAGAAGACCAAGTTCTCCCTTATCATGTAATTGGGCATTATGAGGACGGTTCACAGACGGAATTTTCAGCGTCAGATGTCCACTTAGAAGCCAAGTCAGCTGATGGTGGTCATCTTGAGGTAAATGGACAGAACTTGTTGCTCTATACTAAGGGTCGTGTTACTCTAACTCCTCGTATTGACAATCAAACAGAAAAAACGCAATCTGTCTCAACTGAATTGGTGATTAAAGAAAATAAAGTAGAGAAGAAAATTGTCAAACTTCATCCAGTTTCTATCTCTACCGATATCAATCAGCAACCTAATTTACCTAGTCAAGTTGGAGCAGAATTTGATAAGGGTTTGCCTCGTAAGGTAGCTGTAACTTGGGACAAAGTAGCTGAAAAAGAATTGGGGCACTATCATAGCTTTACCATTAAAGGACATGTAGAAGGTACAGATATTGAGGCTCAAGCAACGGTGACGGTTGAAGGCTTGCAAGTTGCAGAGGAAATCAGCCTTACAGTACCTAAGGGTGAGTCGGTTCAATTGCCAGCTAATGTTCGTGCTTACCATTCTAATGGAACAACTATCTACAAAGATGTAGTTTGGGATCAGGTTCCAGCCAACTTTAGTCAAACTGAAGGAGTCTATGAAATCAATGGTCGTTTAGTGGGTAGCAATCTGACCACTAAAGCTCATGTTCGAGTATCTAGTCAAGTTGTTGCTGGAAATAATATCTCTAAACAATGGACAGGTTCCCAATTGCCAGCTGCCATTGTATCCAATACAGGAGGAGATGACTCAGCTAATACCTTGAACGACCTGACTGTGTCAAGAACGACAACAGACGCTAAAAATAGATGGACTACTTGGAGAACAAATACTGATAATGACTGGGCTTCTATCTTGTTTGGTAATTCAGGAGACTTGACGAAACGTTTTGTCAACAATTTGTCGGTTGATTTCTATACTGATGGAGCAATTGGTCTTCCAAAAGAATATGTAGTTGAATATTATGTAGGTAAAGAAATTCCTGATTTACCAAGTGATGTCAGTCATGCGCAACGAGATAGCAATCATCCATTTAATAATCCTGACAATTGGAAAGTAGTTGAAAACTTACATGCTCCAAGTCAGCTATCTGCAACTCAAACAAATCACTTTACATTTGATAAGGTAGAAACCTATGCTGTTCGTATACGCATGAAGAAAGCAGATGGAACAGCTGGTGTTGGTTTGACAGAGCTAACTGTCCTTGGAAATAAGGTAGTGAGCTCCACAAGTTCAGAAATTTCTATCCAAGTAGATGGCAAGAAGCTTGAACATTTCAACCCATCTAAGACTGATTACTATATTCCTCAATCTAGCAAACAAATCACTGCAACAGCTAGCAATAATGGTTTGGTAACAGTTGTGCCTGCAACAAGTGAAAAAGGTGCAACACGTCTCATTTTAAAAGCAGAAGATGGTACTGTATTGAAAGAATATCGAATCTTCCGTAATGATGAGAGAGAAACTAGTCAACCTTTTGCTGCAGAAAATGGTGCTAAAATCTTGAATGTTGGTGATCAACTTCAATTGCCTGCTGAAGTGACAGTCTATTATCCTTCACAAGCTGGCTGGGTTAAGGCTAACCTTGCAGTTCAATGGGATGCCATTCCTGAACATGCGACAGAACAGGAGGGAAGTTTTGAAGTAACTGGTCATGTAATAGGTACAGATTTAAGCACCAAAATGCAAGTAACAGTTGTAGCTAAAGGTAACCAAGTTCTGTCAGAAAATCCAAGCAACAATGAAACGGATTCTAAAGCCTTTGCTTCGACAACGAACGATACACAAGCAGCTTCACATGATCGAATTTTCTATATCAATGATGGAAAATACAATGAAGATGGACGTTGGACAAACTGGTCTCGTACTCCGAAAAATCAAGAAACTTCTGTCGGACTACTCTTTAAGAAGGACGGTAAAATTGCCACCCAATCTATTGGAAAAGTAGCCATTCAGTTCTTTAAAGATAGTGGAACAGATGCCCCAGAGAAAATGGTTCTAGAAAGATATATTGGTCCTGCCTTTACAGAACCAAGTACGATTTCTCGTTATGAAGAAAATGCTGACCATCCATTCAACAAGGCAGAAAATTGGGCACCAATTCCTTACAAAGCTTCTGGAGAATTAGTAGCTGGTAAACCAATCGAGTTTAACTTTGAACCGGTTCAAACGACAGCTATTCGTGCGCGCATGACTCGTAAGGCTACCACCAATGGTCTTGCACTTGTAGAATTTACAGCCTACTCTGCAGGCAAGGGATCAGAAGTGGAAACACCATCAGCGACTATTTCGATCGACGGAAAAGCATTGGAAAACTTTGATCCAAATGTGACAGATTACACTCTAACAACAATGGGTTCAAAACCAAAAGTCACTGCAACAACTAGTGGACATGGAGTAGTTACAGTTGTGGATCCTGGAAATACCAATCTTCCAACACTCGTTCGTCTTGTTTCTAAAGATGGAAATCTTATGAAAGAGTATCGTTTACACTTTAAGTCAGTCTTCCAAACAACACCAACAGAAGGCGTTAAGAACTTAGTAGCAGAAACTCTAAGCTTGGAAATTGAAAAGACTCCGCTTCCATTTAAAGAAGTTATTCGTGAAAATCCTGAACTTGCTCAAGGCCAACGTCGTGTTGTTTCTGAAGGACAAGATGGAGAAAAAGTTGACTATATTCAAGTTGTGGGAACTACTAGAAGTCTTGTTCATACTGAACAAAGAAAGGCTCAAGACCGCATTATCGAGGTAGGAGTAAAACCATCTATTTCAAATAGTAAGGGTCAGGAACCTGCGCCAGTCAACGAAGTTCCGGAATTCAAAGGAGGGGTCAACTTTGTAGAAGCATCGGTTAATGAAGTCCCTGAATTCAAGGGAGGTGCTAACTTTATTGAAGGAGCAGTTAACGACATTTCAGATTACACAGGGAAACTAGCGACTGTAGGAAATCAAGCAGCACCAATCGCTGAGAAATCTGACTTTAAAGACGAGGTAAATACGGGAACAACCCAAGATAGTAAACTTCCAGAGGATAAAGCTGCTCCAGCAACAGTAGGAAATCAGGAAGTACCAGTTCGTGAGAAAGCAGAGCCTCTAGTACAGAACATATCTAATAACCAGACTACAGAAAGAAAGGCTTCAGCAGTCAAAGAAGATCAAAATAGCTTACCAGAAACTGGTGAGATAGAGTCTGATACAGCCATCTTCTTAGCAGGTGTTAGTTTGGCCTTGTCAGCAGCACTATTGACTGCAAAACGTAAAGAAGATTAGATGTTATCTCTAAATCATTCTGATTTTTATAAATTGATCGAGGATTAAAAATTGAATCGATAAATGAATAGGTATACTATGATATAAAGCCTCAAGTTGAGGAGAAATATAATAGATCTTTGCATGATAAAACGCATCGTATTAAGGTTTTGAATACCTAATAGGATGCGTTTTTTTAGTGAGTTTTACGATTTTTTTCCAACGATTGGTTGGTCTATAAAGTATTGGATAAATGAATCTCATTTGATAAGGTATTAAGATGATTGACCAAATCCATGATTGACAGATGATTTCGGCAAATAAACTTTTTAGTGATGCCAGGAATATAGAAATTAGACACGATGATGTCATAATCTGTCTGAT
>CAUTXU010000041.1:0-12068 GCA_963542415.1 uncultured Streptococcus sp. | reverse complement strand
GAACGGCACGTACGGTGGTGTGAGAGGGGCTAGAGATTATCCCCTACTCGATTGGATTTCTCTATCGAAAATCATTAAAAATGTGATATAATGAAGTGTTAGAAAAACAGGTTTCATTTGCCTGGAAAGGAAAAATTATGTCTGAAAAGAATTTTTATATTACAACGCCGATTTACTATCCATCTGGTAAACTTCATATCGGATCTGCCTACACAACCATTGCTTGTGATGTCCTAGCACGTTATAAACGCCTGATGGGCTACGATGTCTTTTATTTGACAGGTCTTGATGAGCATGGTCAAAAGATTCAACAAAAAGCAGAAGAAGCTGGCATCACACCTCAATCCTATGTTGATGGGATGGCAGTTGGAGTTAAAGAACTCTGGCAATTACTAGATATCTCATACGATAAATTTATCCGTACAACGGATAACTACCATGAAAAAGTTGTCGCACAGGTCTTTGAGCGCTTGCTTGCTCAAGATGATATCTATTTGGGTGAATATTCTGGTTGGTACTCAGTCTCAGATGAGGAATTCTTTACAGAAAGCCAGCTGGCAGAAGTATTCCGTGATGAAGCTGGAAATGTGACTGGTGGAATAGCTCCATCAGGTCACGAAGTGGAATGGGTATCTGAAGAATCATACTTCCTTCGCCTCAGCAAATACCAAGATCGTTTGGTAGACTTTTTCAAAGCTCATCCTGAATTTATCACTCCAGATGGTCGTCTGAATGAAATGCTTCGCAACTTCATCGAGCCAGGTTTAGAGGATTTGGCGGTTTCTCGTACAACCTTTACATGGGGTGTTCCAGTCCCATCAAATCCAAAACACGTTGTCTACGTTTGGATTGATGCCCTTCTTAACTATGCGACAGCTCTTGGCTACGGTCAAGACGAACATGGTAACTTTGACAAGTTCTGGAATGGAACAGTCTTCCACATGGTAGGGAAAGACATCCTTCGTTTCCACTCAATCTATTGGCCAATCCTTCTTATGATGTTGGATATCAAATTGCCAGATCGTTTGATCGCCCACGGTTGGTTTGTCATGAAAGACGGTAAAATGTCTAAGTCAAAAGGGAATGTCGTTTACCCTGAAATGTTGGTAGAGCGTTATGGACTAGATCCACTTCGTTACTACCTCATGCGTAGCCTTCCAGTTGGTTCAGACGGAACCTTCACTCCTGAAGACTATGTAGGCCGTATCAACTATGAATTGGCTAATGACCTAGGAAACCTCCTTAACCGTACGGTCTCTATGATTAACAAGTATTTTGATGGACAAATTCTTGCCTATGTGGAAGGTGTGACAGAATTTGACCATGCTCTTGCTGAGGTTGCAGAGCAATCAATCGCCGACTACCATACACACATGGAAGCAGTTGACTATCCACGTGCACTTGAAGCAGTCTGGATCCTTATCTCTCGTACTAACAAATACATCGACGAGACAGCTCCATGGGTATTGGCTAAGGATGAAGCACTCCGCGATCAATTGGCAAGTGTTATGAGCCACTTGGCATCCAGCCTTCGTATCGTCGCTCACTTGATTGAGCCATTTATGATGGAAACCAGTCGTGCAGTATTGAATCAACTTGGCTTGGAAGAAGTAGCGAGCCTTGAAAACTTGAGCTTGGCTGACTTCCCAGCAGATGTGACTGTAGTTGCCAAAGGAACACCAATCTTCCCACGTTTGGATATGGAAGAAGAAATCGTCTATATCAAGGAACAAATGGAAGGCAACAAACCAGCGGTTGAAAGAGAGTGGAACCCAGACGAAGTTGAACTCAAACTCAACAAGGACGAAATCAAGTTTGAAGACTTTGACAAGGTTGAAATCCGTGTCGCAGAAGTCAAAGAAGTGTCTAAAGTGGAAGGTTCTGATAAGTTGCTTCAATTCCGCTTGGATGCTGGTGATGGTGAAGATCGTCAAATCCTCTCAGGAATTGCCAAATACTATCCAAACGAACAAGAATTGGTCGGCAAGAAAGTCCAAATCGTTGCCAACCTCAAACCACGTAAAATGATGAAAAAATATGTCAGCCAAGGGATGATTCTCTCAGCTGAACATGATGGCAAATTAACCCTTCTAACAGTTGATCCAGCTGTACCAAACGGAAGTGTGATTGGGTAACAATAGACAGGACTAGTTTATGCTAGTTCTGTTTTTTTATTTTAACTATTATGCTTTACAAACTAGTGTGAAAGTAGTATACTATAGGTGAAGCTACTAGTAGGTATTACAAAATAGGTGAGGAGGGAGAAGGGGTGAAAGAAACTCAACTGTTAAAGGGTGTTCTTGAAGGTTGTGTCTTGGATATGATTGGTCAAAAAGAGCGATATGGTTATGAGTTGGTTCAGACTTTGCGAGAGGCTGGATTTGATACTATCGTTCCAGGAACTATTTACCCTTTGTTGCAAAAGTTAGAAAAAAATCAATGGATAAGAGGCGACATGCGTCCGTCGCCAGATGGTCCAGATCGGAAGTATTTTTCGTTAACTAAAGAAGGAGAAGAGCGTGTCTCGGTCTTTTGGCAACAATGGGACGATTTGAGTCAAAAAGTAGAAGGAATTAAGAATGGGGGTTAAACCATGAAGAAAATGAAGTATTATGAAGAAACAAACGCCTTGTTGCATGAGTTTTCTGAGGACAATCAGCAGTATTTTGAGGAGCTGTGGGATAGTTTTAATCTTGCTGGATTTCTCTATGATGAGGACTATCTCAGAGAGCAAATCTATTTGATGATGTTAGATTTCTCAGAAGCAGAACGAGATGGCATGAGTGCAGAGGATTATCTAGGTAAGAATCCTAAAAAAATAATGAAAGAGATGCTCAAGGAAGCACCACGCAGTTCTATCAAGGAGTCCCTTTTGACGCCAATTTTTGTCCTAGCGATATTACGTTACTATCATCTACTAGGTGATTTTTCTAAAGGTCCTCTCTTAACAGTCAATTTGCTCACATTTTTAGGGCAACTTCTTCTTTTTCTGATTGGATTTGGGCTTGTGGCTACAATCTTACGATGGAGTTTAGTCCAAGATTCTCCTAAGATGAAAATTGGCACTTATATTGTCGTTGGGATTCTTGTTCTGCTAGTTGTTCTGGGATATGTAGGAATGGCAAGTTTCATACAAGAAGGAGCCTTTTATCTTCCTGCTCCCTGGGATAGTTTCCTTGTCTTTACGCTTTCTCTAGTCATCAGTATTTGGAATTGGAAAGAAGCGGTCTTTCGTCCATTTGTCAGTATGATTGTTGCCCATCTTGTTGTAGGTTCTCTGCTCCGTTACTATGAGTGGATGGGCATTTCACATGTTTTCTTCACAAAAATCATTCCTTTAGCTGTTCTCTTTATTGGTATTTTTCTCTTGTTTCGTGGATTTAAGAAGATAAAATGGAGTGAAATATAGTCAAAAAGCCGTTGCAAAGCGGTTTTTTGTTATAATGAAGGGAAGAATGTTAGAAATTAAAGGAGAAAAATTTGATGAGATACATAACTCTTGGTCAAGATGACAAAGAATTATCAGAAATTGTTCTCGGAATGATGAGAATAGAAGATAAGTCTGTAAAAGAAGTTGAAGAGCTTGTAGAAACAGCACTTTCTGTTGGAATCAATGCTTTTGACTTGGCTGATATATATGGTCGTGGTCGTTGTGAAGAACTGTTAGGTCTTGTCCTAAAAAATCGTCCAGATTTAAGAGAAAAGATGTGGATTCAGTCCAAATGTGGCATTCGCATTGAAGAATTTACCTATTTTGATTTTTCTAAGGACTATATTATAAAATCAGTAGACGGAATTTTGCAAAGATTGAAGATTGATCATCTAGATAGCTTGCTTCTTCATCGACCAGATGCTTTGATGGAATCTGACCAAGTAGCAGAAGCCTTTGATCTCCTTTATAAACAAGGTAAGGTTCGAAATTTTGGAGTTTCTAATCAAAATCCTATGATGATGGAGTTACTTAAAAAAGATGTCAAGCAGCCGTTAGCTGTTAATCAGCTACAATTGAGTGCGGCTTTTACTCCAGGATTCGAATCAGGTTTTCATGTTAATATGGAAGATAGTCAAGCAGCTATGCGAGATGGCAGCATTTTTGAATATTGCAAATTACACGATGTGGTCATTCAAGCATGGTCTGTCTTACAATTCGGGTATTTTAAAGGGAATTTTGTTGGAAATGAGAAATTTCAAGCTTTAAATCAAGTACTTGAGCGTTTAGCTATTAAATATGGAGTAACTTCTTCAACTATTGCCGTTTCTTGGATATTGCGTTATCCAGCCAAAATGCAGGCAGTCGTAGGTACAACCAATCCTAAGCATTTGATAGAAGCTAGCCAAGCGACAAACTTTAACTTAACAAGAAAAGAATGGTATGAAATCTATCTTGCTGCAGGGAATAATTTGCCGTAAGTAGAAGCAGATGTAAATAAATCACAGTCAAAAAGCCGTTGCAAAGCGGTTTGTTGTTATAATTAAATGAAGAATGTAGAATTAGAGGAGAATAACATGACTTTCGAAGAAATCCTGCCTGGCTTAAAGGCTAAGAAAAAATATGTACGTACTGGTTGGGGAGGTGCTGAAAACTATGTCCAACTCTTTGATACTATTGAACAAAACGGTGTTGCGCTTGAAGTGACGCCCTATTTCCTAATCAACGTATCTGGAGAAGGGGAAGGTTTTTCCATGTGGAGTCCGACACCTTGTGATGTTTTGGCGACAGATTGGGTAGAAGTGAATGACTAAACGTGTACTCATTACAGGTGTGAGTTCAGGCATTGGATTGGCTCAGGCTCGACTTTTTTTAGAGAAGGGCTATCAAGTTTATGGGGTGGACCAAGGTGAAAATCCAGTTTTAGATGGTGATTTCTACTTTTTACAGAGAGATTTGACCTTGGGCTTAGACCCTATTTTTGATTGGTGTCCTCAGGTGGATGTTTTGTGCAATACTGCTGGAGTTTTGGATGATTACAAACCGCTTTTGGAACAGACAGCGCAAGAAATTCAAGAGATTTTTGAAATTAACTATGTGACTCCTGTTGAGTTGACTCGGTATTATTTGACACAAATGCTAGAGAATAAAAAAGGGATCATTATCAATATGTGTTCTATCGCTTCTAGTCTAGCAGGCGGTGGTGGACACGCCTATACTTCATCTAAGCATGCCTTGTCTGGCTTCACCAAGCAGTTGGCTCTAGACTATGCAGAAGCTGGAATTCAGGTATTTGGAATTGCTCCAGGAGCCGTCAAGACGGGTATGACTGCTGCGGACTTTGAGCCAGGTGGCTTAGCTGACTGGGTGGCTAGTGAAACCCCAATCAAGCGCTGGATTGAGCCAGAGGAAGTAGCAGAGATTAGCCTTTTCTTAGCAAGTGGGAAAGCAAGTGCCATGCAAGGGCAAATATTGACTATTGATGGTGGCTGGAGCTTAAAGTAGGAGTAGTTGGATGGAAATCAAAAAACACTTTGGAGTTTATGGTGTTTGCTTTGAAAATGGGAAGTTACTCTGCATTGAAAAAACGAGAGGCCCTTATCAACATCGTTATGATCTACCTGGTGGTAGTCAGCAACTTGGTGAAGGACTGACGGAAACGCTGATTAGAGAAGTTATGGAAGAGACGGGATTTACCGTTAGAAGCTACTCCAATCCTCGAATCTACGATGTTTTCGTCAGGGAAGAGTTGAAAAATTTTATGGTTCACCATGTCATGGTCTTGTATGATATTGAGATAAACGATAAGGCACCTCAAGTGAATATTTCTGAAGCTGTGTCTGATGGTGCGAATGATTCACTGGGATATGTTTGGATGGATATTCAAAAAATCACAGAAGAAAATGCATCGCCATTAGTCTTGAAGGTTAAGTCTGAATTATTAGGATTTCCAGAATTGGACAAGACTTTGTATATGAATTGGAAGGTGAATGATGAGAAACCAACTAGCTCTGAGTGGCGAAAAAATTCTTGAAAAAATTTATCCTCAGTTATTGCACCACGTAGGTATGATTAGAGGTGAATACTTGTTGAGAGAGCTCAATCAAAACATCATATTAGCAAGTTGTCGGCAATTTGTAAAAGATTATCTAGACACTATTTGTTCCTTGTACTCAGATGAAGAAGTCTGGTATCGTTTTTCAGAATTAACGAATACAGAAGCCAATTATTTAGAGGGGACTAAAGAGTATTTCGATGAAAATCATCCCTTGTTTGGTTATAGAGGAACTAGGCGTTTACTGGCGTGTCTGAATGAATTTTAGGCTGAGGCAAATGTCGTTACAGAAGTTTATCAAAATAATCCCAATTTGTCTGTTGTTTTTCCTTTTGTGAATGATGCCGAGCAGTTAGAGCAAGCTATTAAAGTATTACGTCAGCATGGTTTTACTGGAAAAATCGGCACAATGATTGAATTGCCGTCAGCTTATTTTGACTTGGACAGGATACTGGAAACGGGTATTTCAAAGATTGTAGTTGGAATGAATGATTTGACTTCTTTTGTTTTTGCGACTGTGAGAAACAGTCAATGGCATGATATGGAAAGTCCAATAATGTTAGATATGCTGAGACAGATGCAGGATAAAGCAAGGATGAAAAAGATTGACTTTGCTGTAGCAGGTTATCTGAATGCTTCCTTCATACAAAAAATGAATCAGATGGGTATCGAATGCATTATTCACTACAGTTCTATTCCAGAGATTTTTAATTTAGAGATTGACCATCCAGACCATCTCAAACACATAAAAGAAGAAAGTAAAAAATTACAAAGGAGCACCCGTGACACCGCAAGAAATGTGGAATGCCTACAAGCAAATCAATCCCTCAATTGGAGATGAAATCGATGCTTGGGCTTTTGGAGTAGATGCCGATTTCTTGGCAGATTTGGTTTTAAAAGGAGAAAAGACAGCAACCGCCTCGGCCTATGACCTCTACGCACTAGAAGACGAACCCCTTCCGCAAGAAGGCACCTTTGACATCATTTTAGATAGTCAAAATCAGGCTGTCTGTATTGTTGAAATTACAAGGGTTTCCGTTCAGCCCTTTAATCAAGTTTCTGCGCAACATGCCTATAAGGAAGGTGAGGGAGACAAATCTCTGACCTATTGGCGTCAGGTTCATGAGGACTTTTTCACAGACTGTTTGGGTGAAGCAGGACTGACTTTTACACCTGATAGTAAGGTTGTTTTAGAAGAATTTCGCAAGGTCTACCCACTGTAGGCTATTAGAAGGAAGAAAGTTTTGGAAATCGCCGTCCAATCCTTTTTTCTTAGGCAAAACATGATATAATAAGTTTGTTTGAAGAAGAGCTCTAGCTCTTAAACTTAGATAGGAGAAAACTATGCAAGCAGTTGAACATTTTATTAAGCAATTTGTTCCTGAACACTATGATTTATTTTTAGACTTGAGTCGTGAGACCAAGACGTTTTCTGGGAAGGTGACAATTACTGGTCAAGCACAAAGTGACCGTATTTCCCTTCATCAAAAAGACTTGGAAATTGCTTCTGTAGAAGTTGCAGGTCAAGCTCGTCCATTTACAGTTGACCATGACAATGAAGCCCTTCATATCGAATTGGCTGAGGCTGGTCAAGTTGAAGTGGTTATCGCTTTTTCAGGAAAAATCACAGACAATATGACAGGGATTTACCCTTCATACTACACAGTTGATGGTGTCAAGAAGGAAGTCTTGTCTACCCAGTTCGAGAGCCATTTTGCGCGTGAAGCCTTCCCATGTGTGGATGAGCCTGAAGCCAAAGCGACTTTTGACCTCTCTCTACGTTTTGACCAAGCGGAAGGTGAAGTAGCCTTGTCAAACATGCCAGAAATCGATGTTGAAAACCGCAAGGAAACAGGTATCTGGAAGTTTGAGACAACACCTCGCATGTCTTCTTACTTGTTGGCCTTTGTCGCTGGTGATTTGCAAGGAGTAACGGCTAAAACTAAAAACGGTACCCTCGTAGGTGTCTACTCAACCAAAGCCCACCCACTATCTAATCTTGATTTCTCACTGGACATCGCCGTTCGTTCAATCGAGTTTTACGAAGATTACTACGGAGTCAAGTATCCAATCCCTCAATCTCTCCATATCGCCCTTCCTGATTTTTCATCAGGTGCTATGGAAAACTGGGGTCTCGTGACCTACCGTGAAGTTTACTTGGTTGTGGATGAAAACTCAACCTTTGCTAGCCGTCAACAAGTTGCCCTTGTAGTGGCACATGAGTTGGCTCACCAATGGTTTGGTAACCTCGTTACTATGAAATGGTGGGATGACCTTTGGCTCAATGAAAGTTTTGCTAACATGATGGAATATGTCTGTGTGGATGCCATCGAGCCAAGCTGGAATATCTTTGAAGATTTTCAAACAGGTGGTGTTCCGTCTGCCTTGAAACGTGATGCGACAGATGGTGTGCAGTCTGTTCACGTTGAAGTCAAACACCCAGATGAAATCAATACGCTCTTTGATGGTGCTATCGTCTATGCTAAAGGAAGCCGCCTCATGCACATGCTTCGTCGTTGGCTTGGCGATGCTGATTTCGCTAAAGGTTTGCACGCTTACTTTGAAAAACACCAATACAGCAATACAATTGGTCGTGACCTTTGGAATGCCCTTGGTCAAGCGTCAGGACGTGATGTTGCAGCCTTCATGGATTCTTGGTTGGAACAGCCTGGTTACCCAGTTCTTACTGTCAAAGTTGAAAATGATGTCTTGAAGATTTCACAAAAACAATTCTTTATCGGTGAACACGAAGACAAGAACCGTCTCTGGGTTGTGCCACTCAATAGCAACTGGAAAGGCTTGCCTGATACACTTGAAACTGAAAGCATCGAAATTCCAGGCTACGCAGCTCTTCTTGCTGAAAATGAAGGAGCCCTTCGTTTCAATACTGAAAATACAGCCCACTACATTACAGACTATCAAGGAGACTTGTTAGATGCTGTTCTTGCTGACCTAGTTGAGCTTGATAACACAAGCAAATTGCAAATCGTCCAAGAACGTCGTTTGCTTGCTGAAGCAGGGCACATTTCTTATGCTGACTTGCTCCCAGTCCTTGATAAACTTGCTAAGGAAGAGTCTTACCTTGTGGTTTCAGCTGTTTCTCAAGTGATTTCTGCTCTTGAGCGCTTTATCGATGAAGGAACAGAAGTTGAAACAGCCTTCAAAGCACTGGTTGCTAAATTGGCTCGTCACAACTATGACCGTCTTGGTTTTGAAGCTAAAGATGGAGAATCAGATGAGGATGAATTGGTTCGTCAGTTGGCTGTTTCTATGATGATTCGCTCAAATGATGCAGAAGCTAGTCAAGTCGCTAGCCAAATCTTCGCAGTACACAAGGAGAATCTTGCAGGACTCCCAGCAGCTATTCGCTCACAGGTTCTGATCAATGAGATGAAACATCATGAGACTAAGGAATTGGTAGCCACTTATCTTGACCTTTACACTCATGCGACGGATGCGGTCTTCAAACGCCAGTTAGCAGGAGCTCTTGCGTACAGCATAGATGAAGAAAACATTCAAACTCTTCTTGCAACTTGGAAGGACAAATTTGTGGTTAAACCACAAGACCTTTCTTCATGGTACCTCCAATTCCTCGGACACCAAGCTACTCAAGAAACTGTTTGGGTATGGGCGCGTGAAAACTGGGCTTGGATTAAGGCAGCTCTTGGTGGTGATATGAGTTTTGATAGTTTTGTTATCTTCCCATCACACATCTTTAAAACTCAGCAACGCTTGGCAGAGTACAAGGAATTCTTTGAACCACAACTTTCTGACCTTGCTCTTAGCCGTAACATCGGTATGGGAATCAAGGAAATTGCAGCGCGTGTTGACTTGATTAACCGTGAAAAAGCTGCAGTGGAAGCAGTCGTTCTTCAATACGGAAATGCATAAATAAGCCTAAAATAAAAAGAAAACTCAGCTATCTCATGTAAAATGCAGAGAGTTGAGTTTTTTTTAAGGCAAATTTGGTATAATGGTTTTAATAAGGAGGAGTTTCTCATGATAAAAATCTTATTGGTTGAGGATGACCTAGGCCTGTCAAATTCAGTATTTGACTTTTTAGACGATTTTGCGGATGTCATGCAGGTATTTGATGGAGAAGAAGGTCTCTATGAAGCTGAAAGTGGCGTCTATGACTTGATTTTGCTGGATTTGATGTTGCCAGAAAAAAATGGTTTCCAAGTATTGAAAGAATTGCGTGAAAAGGGAATTACGACACCAGTTCTGATTATGACCGCCAAGGAAAGTTTGGATGACAAGGGACATGGATTTGAATTGGGAGCAGATGATTATCTGACCAAGCCTTTCTACCTAGAAGAACTCAAAATGCGGATTCAAGCCCTTCTCAAACGTTCAGGTAAGTTTAATGAAAACACCTTGACTTATGGAAATATTGTAGTTAATTTGTCAACCAATACCGTTAAGGTTGAAGATACTCCTGTCGAATTGCTGGGGAAAGAGTTCGATTTACTGGTTTATTTCCTTCAAAATCAAAATGTTATTTTGCCTAAGACTCAGATTTTTGATCGTCTATGGGGATTTGATAGTGACACAACGATTTCGGTTGTCGAAGTTTATGTTTCAAAAGTCCGTAAGAAATTAAAAGGAACCACTTTTGCAGAGAATTTGCAAACCTTGCGCAGTGTTGGGTATATTTTAAAAGATGTTCAGTAAACTAAAAAAAACATGGTATGCGGATGACTTTAGCTACTTTATCCGCAACTTTGGTGTCTTTACCCTGATTTTCTCTACCATGACTCTGATTATTTTGCAGGTCATGCATTCGAGTCTCTATACTTCGGTGGATGATAAGCTTCATGGACTGAGTGAAAATCCTCAGGCAGTTATTCAGCTTGCTGTAAATAGGGCAACAGAAGAGATTAAAGATTTAGAGAATGCCGCTACAGATACTAGTAAGACTGAGATAAAACCCAATGTCAGTTCCAATACGGAGGTTATTCTTTTTGATAAGAATTTTACCCAGCTCCTTTCTGGAAATCGATTTTTGGGTTTGGATAAGATTAAGTTAGAGAAGAAAGAACTAGGCCATATCTATCAGATTCAGGTTTTTAATAGCTATGGACAGGAAGAAATCTATCGCATGATTTTGATGGAAACCAATATCAGTTCGGTTTCAACCAATATCAAGTATGCTGCTGTCTTGATTAATACCAGTCAGTTGGAGCAAGCTAGTCAAAAGCATGAGCAATTAATTGTCATTGTGATGGCTAGTTTCTGGATTTTGTCTTTGCTTGCCAGTCTCTATCTAGCTCGGGTTAGTGTTAGGCCCCTGCTTGAGAGCATGCAGAAGCAACAGTCCTTTGTGGAAAATGCTAGTCATGAGTTACGAACTCCACTTGCAGTTTTGCAAAATCGTTTAGAGACCCTTTTCCGTAAGCCAGAAGCTACCATTATGGATGTGAGCGAAAGCATTGCATCGAGTTTGGAAGAAGTCCGAAATATGCGGTTTTTGACGACAAACTTGCTGAATTTAGCTCGTAGAGATGATGGGATTAAGCCGGAACTTGCAGAAGTTCCAACCAGTTTTTTCAACACGACTTTCACAAACTATGAGATGATTGCTTCGGAAAATGACCGTGTCTTCCGTTTTGAAAATCGGATTCATCGCACGATTGTCACAGACCAGCTTCTCTTGAAGCAATTGATGACTATCCTATTTGATAATGCTGTCAAGTATACTGAAGAGGATGGTGAAATTGATTTTCTTATCTCGGCGACTGATCGTAATCTGTATTTACTTGTTTCTGACAATGGAGTCGGTATTTCCGCAGAAGATAAGAAGAAAATTTTTGATCGCTTTTATCGAGTGGATAAGGCTAGAACCCGTCAAAAAGGTGGTTTCGGTTTAGGGTTATCCCTAGCTAAGCAAATTGTAGATGCCTTAAAAGGAACCATTACTGTTAAAGATAATAACCCCAAGGGAACAGTCTTTGAAGTGAAGATTGCCATTCATACACCATCGAAAAAGAAAAAATAAAAATATCGCTCCAGACGGGGCGATATTTTGGAGTACGACGGGCATGTCGTATATCTGAGGTGTAAGTCCTCCGTGGGCACCCGCTA
>CAUTXU010000040.1:0-12153 GCA_963542415.1 uncultured Streptococcus sp. | reverse complement strand
ATGTAAGTTTAGATGCTGATTCACTTACTGAGTTGCTTGTTGAAGCTGACTCTGATGCAAGTTTAGATGCTGATTCGCTTACTGAGTTGCTTGTTGAAGCTGACTCTGAAGCTACTTTAGATGCTGACTCACTTACTGAGTTGCTTGTTGAGGCTGATTCTGAGTAAGCAAGAGAAGCCGATTGGCTAGTGGAAGCACTTGCAGACATTGATTTATATACAACATCTGATACAAGTGGTTTCACCGTATTCTGTGTACCATCTTTATAAGTAATGGTTACAGTACCGTCTGGAGATATGCTATAGCCAGCATCTCCTGATTTAATACGATTTGCAACTTCAGGGTTTGAAGCTTTCACCGCAGCAATGACAGCTTTCTTATCCTCTTCAGTCAAGGCAGTTGCATTGGTTACTGGTACTGTCGAAGGTGTAACAGCTGGGAATTTATCTCTCAATTTGCCTTGAGCAAGGATAAAGGTTTCCGTCTGTGTTTCGTTACCATTAGCATCTCTTGTGATAATTTTACGTGACCAACGGTTTGCTGTATATTCAGGAGTCGTTGTTCTTAAACCGTTACCTGGTCTCCAAACTTGGTCTGGTTTATATGTACCTGTTGTTTCTACAGTAGCAGGGGTTGCTTCTGTAGCATCAGTTACTCGATTATTGAAGGTAGGTTTCTGAACAGTTGCACCCACTAATTCTCCACGCAATGCATAGTTAGAGTCAATAAAATTCGTTTTAGTTGAAATGCCATCTGAAACTTCGATTTTATCTACTTTACCACTGTTATCTTTAGCAGTAGCTACAAATCGGTATTCATCTCCAGCAAAGATTTCATAACCATCTGGTTGCCCTTGGATGATTGTCTTCTTAGGTGCTGGAACCCACTGACCATCTGCATCCTTAATTTCAAGAGTGTATGTAACTTCTGGAGCTTGGTTTTCTTTGGTAATTGAACCATTTCCAACTTCTGAAGTAAAGGTGTCAGTTGTATTCGCGCCTGCTGGAACCGATTGGGTAGCAGTCAAGGTCGCATTCTTAGTCAACAAACCATTAGCGTCATATTCATTAGCCAAGTCTGTCTTATCAAATGTAACTTCTGTTGCACCTTCAGGAACTTCCTTCGTGTATGAACGTGTCGTATTTCCTACAGCAACGTTCAAGGTTACAGTTGCACCTGATTTAACATCTGTAATCGTAATTGACTGATCTGGTAATCCACCTTTCTCAGTCATGTTTTGAATAACAGGCGTCTTCAAGGAAACAGCTACGTCTGTAACAGGGATATCACGTGTTGTCGTATCCTTGTAGGTAACCCTTACAACACCATTTTGGATAGTGATGTCTTGAATACGCTCAGCTTCCTTAGCATCCCTTGTATCATGCGCTGTGCGAATTGCTGCCTTAATATCTGTTTGGTCTTGCTCAGTAAGGCTATCTATATTCGCCACTTTAAGTAGACGACTTGGGTTGAGACTAGCGTTCTTGTCGCTCAGTTTTCCTTGTTTAAGACGGAATGTAGAACCTAACTCTGAAGTGTTGTTCTGAGCATCGGTCGCTGTAATCGAACGAGTGATACTCCAATCTCGATAGGCGAGATTTGGTTTAATTGATCCTTCATTTGTTACATTTGTTACGGTCGCTGGACTATCTTCTGTTGCGGTAGTAGCACCAGAAATCATGGTATTTGTTGTCGTACCCCATTGACCATCCAGAATATTCGTAGTTACTTTACCTGTGTTGTCTCCTATACGAACCTCAGATGATACAACCTTACCACTGTTATCAGTAAATTTCGTTTCAAATTGAAGTTTATCACCTGCATAGAAGGTATATGTAGGCCAACCGTTTTCAGTTACTGGTGTCAGTTCTTTCCATGTATTGGTTGCCTTATCCCATACCTTAACCGTGTTGCTCTTAACAAGCGGTGCAACTCGTTCACCAGTGATACTTGCAGTCGCAGCATCTGATACCAAAGGCTCTAACTGATTGTTATTAGCAGGATTTTGTTTGTTAACTGACTGAGTCACTGTTACATTGTTGGTTCCCTGTGGAAGAACACCATTATTTGCTGCATATACTGCTGCCAATTCTTCCTTAGTAAAGGTTACTGTTCCATCTGGATTAGCTGTTTTCGGAGCAAGCGCTACTCCAGCGACAGTCATATTGACCGTTGCACCAGGAATGGCATTTTCTACCGTGATTGCTTGGCCTGGCAAGCCACCTTTTTCTGTTACTGTATCAGCCTTGATAGTTGGTGCTTGTGGTTTGACCTTGATGAGGACCTGAGGATCGTCTTCGTGTCTTCTGTTTGGACTTGAATCATCTGGTAAGGCTACATCTACACGGTGAGCATAGATACCTGGAGTGGCAATCTCTGTCACTAGCTGATCTTTCCCACCTCTCCAAGTAAATGTTGTCGCTTCAGGTGCAGTTGGAGATTGTGGGGTTGGTTCAACAGCTTGTTTGGCATCATCGATAATATATCTGAGGGAATCCACATCACCAACAGTAGTCTCATATACCTGTTTTGCTTGGTATTTGAAATCATTGAAGGTAAAGGAAGCAGAAGATGTCAAAGCAGGATTTTCTGTCGTCACTGCTCCAAAACGCCCATTAGGATATTGAGCATTTACTGTGTAGGTCGTTCTGTGAGGACGTCCTGGAACTCCATTTTTATCCTCGTGTTGCCAGATATTACCAAGGTTGGTACTGTTGTAGCCTGTGTTGATTAGTTCCCCTTCATTGTTACGTTGGTAAGTGTAGGCCCATTTCGTTCCTCTTGGTAAATCACCAATCTTCACATATTGACTTGTCAAACCTCCCAGTTTATTGGTCTTGCCATATACTGAGTAGAAGGTTCCTGTCAAACCGTGTTCTGTGTAGGTTTCTAGTTTTCTGTAGACATCATACTTGTAGTTGACTTCATCTACCGAACCGTCTGCATAGGTCACAACCAGAGTAGCTGTTTTGTTTGTTGCATCTTCAGATACTTTCGGTACAACTTTATTGGTTGTAGGGTCAGTTACTGTCTGGTCTGCAACGTTTTTCCATACTACAGTTGCACTAGATGGGATGTCACCTGAAAGGAAGTCTCTTGGATCTTGTTGGGACAAGTCTGTCTCGCCTTGAACAGCATAGAATTTACCAACACCATCTGCCGTTTGGTTTTTGGCTGCTGGTCTATACTTATCCGCCTGACTTTGAACAGTGATGGAAATATCTTTGGTTGCTGGATTATTTTTCTTATCCTGTGCAGCAATCGTAGTATTCAGTGTTTTCCCTTTTTGATCTACAGCTGGTGTTCCTACGATTTTACCATTTTCATAACGAAGACCTTTTGGAAGATTAGCTACTGTTGGATAGCCTTCTTTGACCCCTACACCTGCATCCGTTACACTAAGTTGGATATCTGTATCAGAAAGTGGCTCTCCTGCTGTTACAGTAAATCTTGTAGTTTCAGTTGTTTCATTATTTTTAAATGTTTTAATAACTGGTGGCGTAGTATCAACGGCGATTGCACGTACTGTGTCAGTATCACTAGTAACACCATCCGCAGTTGCTCTAGAGATTACATCTGTACCATCTTTAACAAGGCTATCTGGAAGAGTGATTACACCCGTGTTTTGATCGATTATCACTCCTGTAGGAGCACCTGGAATCGTCCATCTTCCATTGTTTTTCTGTGCTTCAATCGTTCTAGTTGTTGTCGATCCTGTAGGTGTATAGGTTACGCTGACACGGTTAGTGGTTGTCTCACTTGCCTTTGGTGTAACCGTAATATTACCATTTTGACTGTTTACATTACCGTTTGGAGCTGTTGGTTTCACCTTAAATACAACCGTTTGTTGTTTGTCAACTGCGAAGGTTGTACGTGTTTCACTGTTTTGGTTCTTAGTTTCTGTAGGGAAAACCGTCTGGGCGATACGAGTGTATGTACCTGGATTGCTAAGTGTTTCGTTAGCATCTATTGCCCCTCTATTGCCGACCCATTCAAAGTTCATACCTGTTGGGAAGAAGGTATCATCTTGGACTGTTCCATTATTCGTAGTTGCCAGATAATTATGAGCATCCCCAAGTCTCGTATTAACGTTAGTCAAAACTTCGTTGTTATTAGAAAGGTTTTTCTTGACAACATCTACCACACGATATTTCATGTAGTAGGTAGAAGTGTTGGTTCCATCAGAAACATTGATTCGGGTTGTTTTAACACCTAGGTCTGCATTGTTGGCTACTGTTCCAGAAATCTGACGGGCACTGTATTTAGCGCTTTCTGTTTTACCTGTTTGAGCTGCGAAGGCCTGAGCAGTTACACCTGAAGGAAGTGCATCTCCAGTAAAGGTCATAGTCTTCAGGTTACCCGAGTTATCCCACGCTTTGAAGATTGGGTTGAATTGTGCACCACGGTAAACTGTAAAGAGGGGATTTGCTGGTTCTGTGGTTGGCAAGTCATAACCTTGGACTTGCAATTTAGGTGCCACTCTATCAGTTACAGTAAAGTTAACTGGCACGTCATCCGTCGAACCATCTGGATAGGTTACTACAACTGTACGTGTCAAGCGTCCGTTAGAAACTGTTGGATTTTCTCCATTCTTCCATGCGTAGCTAATTGCAGTTCCTGCAGTTGTTCCCTTAGCTGGCAAGTTAGCTTTATTGGTGATGTATGCTTCTGCTGGTTGGTAGCCTGATACTTGACCATTTGCTGGTAAGTCCAATGTGGCGTTTGTAGCAGCTACAGGAACATATTTATCTGACTGCTTACGAACCTCGATACGGACATAAGCATTGTTTGTATCGTTATTAGCAGCATTATTATTGGTTAAACTAGAAGCATCATATCCAGAAATATAACGAGTCCATCCTGTTGAACCATTGTCAGCGACAGTTTGACCCCTACCAACTTGACCTGCAATATTTACCTTGTAGGGACTAGCGTCTGTTGCATTTCCAGCACGTCCCAAGTTATTGCTTTTATCTGTAAAGGCAACATTGGTTCCTTTTGAAATATCTGTGATGCGTGCTTCATTTCTCACTGCAAAAGAAGTTGATAAATCAAAGGTCGTTGTCTGTCTATCATCTACCTTGATTTTTTCCAACTTACCGCTGTTATCCGTCAAGTTGACATCAACATCAAAGGCTTCTTCGCGGTAAACGATAATCTTGTGCCCTTCAATCGTTGCGCCTTTATTAGCAGTGATATTTTTGATAGTTGGAGCAACTGCATCTGGTGCTAGGGCTGTTCCATTAGATGTCGCTCCGTCAGAGTTGAAGTTGTAGCCTGTTGCAGTAACACGACTAAGGTCTTTCACTTCTGGTTCTGCAATAGAGACCACACCATTACTTGGATTTAGCCTTACTCCCGTCGGAAGTGTATCCGTCGTTTGCCACTGATTACCAACTTTATTTACACTAAAATTAGTAGGAGCGTTGGCATCTGAAGGAGTATAAGAAACCTTCATACGGTCAGTATTTGCCTGTGGAGTAATTGTTACACTACCATCAACTGGTGTATCAATTTGAGGAGCTGCTGGTGTTCTCTCTTTTACGACATTCTCGAAGAAAACATCTTTCGTATCAATAGAGTCATTACCCTCATTATCTTTATAGACAACTTGGATTTGTTTTGTCAATCCGACCTTACCAGTTGCAAAGGTTGCATTAGTCAAACCATGACTGTTCAAGACTTCTCGTTTTTCAGTTTCTGATAGGATTGAACCCAACTTGCTCTTATCCATTGTTTCAGGCAAGGTTAGGTAGACAGTTTTCCCATTAACAGTTGCTTTAACAGCCATTTCTTCATTGTTGCCTGTACCAAACTCTCTATCATTCCCTACCCAGCTTACAGAAGTTACATTTAAATTAGAAAGAGAATTACTTTGTCCAGAAGGAACACGGTTCGTGTTTGGTAGAACTGCTGCCCCACTATTGCTTTGGTTTACTTGTGTTTTGTACCCTTCCATATCGTCTGGCATCGCAAATCTATCAACAGTTGACGATACATTGTCAAAACCTTGAATAACTGACGCCGCGTCACGTAGAGGTGTCCCTTTGGCAATTTGAGTTGAAGTAAGTCCCTCATTAATAACAGGTTCAAAGACATCGGCCTGGGTTACAATACGGAAAGGAATATCATAAGTACCATTAACTCCTCGAACATTTGCTTTCAGAGTATAGTTCCCTTTTGAAAGTTTAATACCAGAACGTTCATTCGCGTTATACTGGATAGCAGTGCTACTGTCATTACGTCCATTAATAGCATAGGTGACTGCTGCGTTAGAAAGTTCCGTTTTTCTTCCATCTACTCGGTCATAAATCTCTGCTATCTGATTAAGACCACTAGGTCTGGTAAAATCGTTCAATCGACCCCATTTTAGGAAGGTATTTGGCACACCGTTCTTCAATTGCAAATAATAACGTTCTTGAGAACCGTTCATCTGCAGGAAGTTTCTATGACGTGAGTTTTCCAAAGAACGGAAACCAGCCATATAGTAGTCTTTCGTATTTGTATCACTTGTCGTTGTATAAGTGATACGGTAGCCTTCTAGACGGGCAGAACCTTTAGGGTGAATAGCATAGATGTTTTGGGTTGCATCTTGGATTGTTTGGAAAGCAAAATCACCTGCTTTTTTCACAGACTCTGGTATTTTATCTGTTTGGTAAAACACCGCTGGATTTTCATGAGCAAAGTCATGTAGAGATGTTAGATTTCCTTTTCCGACACCGTTTGGCCCAACACCACTGGCATCGTTATAGTAGAAAGAGCCACTGTTATTATCGGCATTCCCTACGGCCCAACGCATATCACCTTGCTTGCTATTGTGACGGAAGGCATAATCTCCATTCCCAGTCCCCAACAGATTCCATGCTCCACTTGCTCTATCTTTTTGATAGAAATTCATCTGTGTAATAGTATGACCTTTTGGTACAGTAAAGTAGAAATATGGATTGTCGTGTGCTTCTCCACCCTCGTTGAAAATAACTTCCCAGTTCGTTGTTTGACCCGAGCGAGTTGCTTTCATGTAGACATTCTTTTTAATGTCTTGAACCAAAACACGAGTAGCAATATTGCTTCTTCCTGGTGCCTGCTCATTTCCCTGTCTTCCTTCAGTCGCATAAAGGAAAGTTCCTTCTTTATAGATATTAGCCTTAGAGTTATGGGCAGTCGCATCAGCTTTCGATACTACATATCCAACTGTTGAGGTTTCAAAGTTTTGATTTCTATTTTCAGGCGCAACTTCTCTGAAACCAACTCCCTGTGCCATCTGCTTACCATTCAAGGCACTACGTTTTCCATTTGTAGCACGTTGAACCGCATTTGCAATAGAAGCTTCAGCTGTTCTGGCTTGCTTGATAACTGCTGTCAGATCAGCATTTGGATTTTTAAGAGCTTCTTCGATAGCTGTTACGGCATCATTAACCTTGGCAACTGCTGCGTCTGTATTTGGCAAACCAATAGACTTAGCTAGGAATTCACCCATAGATGCTGAAATCTTAGAAAGTTTTTTACGATCTTCTTCAGCTTTTTTTGTTACCGTTGCATTTGCAGATGCTGCAACTGCTGCATCTGTTGTTGCTGTCGTTAAACTATTTTCTACAGAAGTAGGTTTATCTAGGCTCTGACCGATATGAGCAATCGCATTCAAGTTACGATTGATAGCATCCGTAAGAACTGTATTTGCAGATGGCTCTTCCTTACGAGTAGAAGTTGTACTATTTGCAACAGTCTCTGAAGAAGCTGTGGCTACAGATTCTGCAGTTGCAGGCTTGCTTGATTCAGAAATTGTTGCTGATTGGCTAGCTGACTCACTTAGAGAAGCCGATTCACTTAAGGATTGACTTGCACTTTCTGATACACTTTGAGACTGACTAGCGCTCTCTGATACACTTTGAGACTGACTAGCAGAGGTTGATTCTGACTGACCAGTAGTAGTTGACTGAGTAGAGGCTGTAGCTCCTTCTTCTGTCTTATCTTTTACTGTTCCTAGAACCGCTGAATCTCTCAGGGCAAGAGGTTTTTCTCCTCCTACTTCTTTTTCAACCGTTACATTCTCATTTGCATATACATGTCCTTGGGTAGCCATCGCTCCCCCAAGCACCGTTCCCGCTGCCGCTATTCCTCTCAGGATGTCCAAGCCTGTCAGAGTACTTGAGCTATGTTCTTCCACAACCTCTGTCACAACTTGAGCAGCGTCTACACCGCCTCGTAAAACTTTAAAGAGTCCAAATTGAGAGGTCGAGGCACGCAACCAGTGCTTACCAGACTTGATCAATTTGAAACGGGTCACACGATCCGTCTCTCTATATTCACCGTTTTGGCGTCTAAAAAACATATTTTAGATTCCTTTCCATTCATTTTTATGTGTATTTAACAATAAAATACCACTCTATATTATACAGTTTGTTTTCAAACTTTTCAACATTATATAAAACATTTTTACCTAAAAAAAAAAAAAGTAATTTACATTTATATTTTTGTTGTTTGTGCGTATTTTTATAAATACACTTAAAAGTATTATTCCAAGCCCTTTTTTGACTTTGAAATTAAGTTTTTAAACGTTTTTATATTATTAAATTGAGAAATATTAAATTTTTGTTACAAAATTTTAATAGAAATTCCCAAAAAAATTTTATAAAAATTTGATTTGTTTTTTATGCTTTTTCATTCTCGATTCAATATTTTATCATATTTTTATGTTTTACCTTGTCTCAATACTTGCTTTTACAGTTTAGATATACGTTCTATCATGGAAATATCTCTTTTATATTCTCCTTAAAGTTAGGTTTTTGAGCAACACATTACTGCATTCATAGAGGCCTTAAATGAACTCTTAAAGCGATACATATCATAAGTCTTCATTAAGATGATCCGTTTTTTATGTTTTTTGATTTTCAATACATATATATAAAAGTCTAAACTAAAAACTCTTTCATTACTTTACTAAAATACAGTAGAGGTTATAAGAGATAGAAATTCCAATGTATATACTTATGTCGCACAGCTCAAAATACTAATTTTGATTGAAGATAAGACTGAAATGCTAATTAATAGATTTAGAACAAATAGTTGATCGTTTTTGTTACTCTTTGATTTCGAATAAGTATAAAACACTACTTGACAATATCATTCAAATCTACTGTGAACAAAAAGGACATTCTGATTAGCAGAACAGTCCTTTTTTCATATTTATAATTAAGAGCAATTTTTTTGTTCTATAAACATAAGGATTTTTTGAACTCACCGAGTTTCATAGCTAGACTCTGATTATCGATAGGCTAAAGTATATTCAAATGTTTCTTATCTGCTATCAGCTGTTTTACTTGATCCACCATTAGTTGCGATGTTTCACAAACTTGTGCCTGTTCTCCAACATGATTGGTCTGAGGGAAAGCAAGGACTGCTACCTTCAGTCTCAATGCAGTATCCATAGGGTCTTGCCAAGCCATTCCTTGGCTAATATCTAGCACTGCTACCGCAGTCTCTAATACATTATCATACTTTATCGGATTAAAAGCGCTTTGATAAAAGTGAACATTGGGATATTGACCATAAGCTAGTAAAACATTACTCATCATAGTTGGGGCAAAAATATCAAAATCACACTCAGGCAAACTTTGAACAAGCTCTTCTAGACGCTCTAACTCCTCAACAGTAGTAAAAACTACTAATCTCGGACGAAGTATTGAGTGATTATACTCTGACAAGGCTAGGTTAAATAGATGAGTATTTAAAATCGTTGACCAGTCCAAGCCATAGTAAAACCACCATAGACTAGTAAATCGGTTACGGCTCATCGTTCCCCACGGCTTTTCGCCACCTATATAATGTAGCACTAAAGGTAATTGATTATCCACTAACCTCGTACGAGAAAGTCTATATTCACTTTTATCATAAACATCATAGCCTGCAAAAAAATTATAGGTATCATCAAGCGGTAACCATTCTTGACCAAAGGCCATAATCATAATAGACTGTTCACCATTTCTTACTTCTTGATAGTGTTCCTCAGATAAGTTCAACAACCAATCGCGAACATTTTCTTGTCTCCAACGTTTGATATTAACAAGCATCACACCCGAATTTAGTTCCCATTTAACATCCTTATTTGTTCTAGGATCCAGCTCGCTATCATTAACTGCCGCTATATAATAACCATCTAAATCACAGTCCAAAAGATGAACCACATTTCCTGTTACGATAAGATCACAGTCTAGGTAAAGCGCTATATCCTCCTTAACATAGTCTGCGATGTAATAAATCAAAAATTTCGTAGCAGATATATGAGCACTGTTTTTGAGATTAAAATGCCTCATCGCTAACTCTTCCTCTGGTAAACGAATATTGACAATTTCTGAATCAAAGGGCTTCAACCATCCTTGAAGTGCAGAAAACCACTCTTGCGGAATATCCCCCTTATTAAACACATAAATTCGTAATCCACGTTGATGCGCGCATAAAGATTTAATGGTTACAATAGCTTGTTCACAATACGGCCTATCAAAGCATAAAATAATAGCTTTTTTAGCCAGTTGATTTTCCTGTAATTGATTCATCAATTCCCTTTCTATACTTTTTTCACCCGATAAGAAGTAACATTTTTAGGTCAATCTATCATAGTGACTAATACCGTATGGATTTTGTCTAATCTTAAGCTTGAAGGCAATCACTTCGATAGCAGCTTTTCAATGAGTTCAAGCATTTCTTGAGGATTCTCTTCAGAGACGATTTGGCTGTATGATTCTGTATCACGATTCGTTGTATCCCACGCTAAAATAGGAAGTTGTCTTGCTTTAGCTTTACTTATCACATCAAACATCTCACGATCAGCATTGATATCCAAATAGAAGTCCAATTGGGAAAGAACACTATCTACATTGTAAAGCGTGCAATTTGGATATAGTCTTACGTTGGTGTATCCCTGAAGAGCCATAATAGATCCCGCAAAATTGGTAGGCGCCAAAAGATGAAACTCTACGTCTGGACAATTCTTCACAAGAAATTCTAGATGGGGCATCTCTAATGTTATAGTCACAACCGCTGTACGAGCTCGTACCTTTTTCACCAGTCCTCTATAGCCTGACTCTAGGGAAAATTTTCTTAATAAGACATCCGACCACTCTAAACCATAGTAAAACCACCATTCTTCTCTCAGACGGTTGAGCGTAATTTGTTGCCAAGGTTTCTCACCTGTATAATGAATCATTTTTACAGAAGCTTCCAGTAACTCAGCATGTGGGTACCAGTCACTTTTTCCATAAAAATCAGCTATAGTATCCATCCCTACCATGAAATTATAGATAGGTTCTAGTTCTTTCCAACGATTCTCAAAGAGACGATTCAAAATCCCCTGATCCCCATAATCTGTTTGATGGTATTGGTTGGTTAACTCAATCAGGTCTTGCGTGACATTTTCTGCTCTCCACATGTCATTGTTGATTAACAAAAAACCAGAATTAAAAATATGTGTATAAAAATCATCTCTAACTGCTGCTAAGGGGATATCTGTCAAGTCCAAGTCCCACAGCTCATCTATCGGTTTTCTTACGATAATATCCGAATCTAAATACAACACACGAGACTCATTTACATACTTTGGGATAAAATACCTAAAGAAGGCAGCGTAAGAAAGTCCCTCAAAGGGTAGGCGATAATCTTTCAGAATACTACTGTCAATCTGAACGTTCACAATCTCACTGTTCAAAGTCTCTAGTCTTTTTTCCATCAATTGGAACCATTCTCTCGGAAGGTCATCATTGAAAACATAAAACTTAAGATTATCATGATGAACACAGAGGGATTTTATCGTAGTCTCAACTTTATTCATATAAGCATTATCTGCACCTAAGACAATCGCTTTTTTCTCTTCTCTCATTCTCTATCTCATTTCTTTTTTATTCCCATCATATGTTTTGGGAGCTTACTTCCCATTATGACGGCAAAGCATTTAGGTAAGCCGATTGTTACACTACGACACAGGGCTTAGCAAATCGATTCCATTTGTAAAACTCAGTTAGTGAGGCAGTTAGGTCGCTAGGCCACTTTCTACCCGTCACGACGTAAAGTTTTACGAATCGATAATATTCGTAAAACTTTACTAGTGGAGCGTTTAGGTAAGCCGCCATAGCGGTTTACAATTTTTACATTACGACACGAAGA
>CAUTXU010000039.1:0-12213 GCA_963542415.1 uncultured Streptococcus sp. | reverse complement strand
GATTGGCCTCTTTACCCTACTCATCTTTCATAAAGTCTTCGTTCAGCAGATGTCCTTTTCAGATTTTGGGAAGTTGCTCATGCAATTTGATAAAAGTGGTCCTTTCCTGATGTATGGCCTGATTATCGGTAGTATTTTCGGAACCCTGACCTACGGCTTTCTATCCCTACAGGAGGAGAAAACTCCTAAACATACCAAACAGAAAGAGAAAAGCAAACAATGACCTCAATCTACGATTTTTTAGTCTTAAACCAAGACAATCAAGAAACCCCATTAGATGCCTATCGTGGTAAGGTTCTCTTATACTCAATGAAAATCAAAGAGCAAACTAGGAAGCTAGCCGCAAGCTGTACTTGAGTACGGTAAGGCGACGCTGACGTGGTTTGAATTTGATTTTCGAAGAGTATTAATTGTCAATACTGCTACTGGATGTGCTTTAACGCCCCAGTACCAAGGTCTCCAAGAACTCTATGATCACTATCAAGAAAAAAGTTTTGAGATTTTAGACTTCCCTTGCAATCAGTTTATGGGACAAGCACCAGGAAGCGCAGAGGAAATTAACGCCTTCTGTAGCCTACATTATCAAACCACTTTCCCACGTTTTGCCAAGATCAAGGTCAACGGTAAGGAAGCAAATCCCCTCTATGTGTGGTTGAAAGACCAGAAATCTGGCCCACTAGGAAAACGAATCGAATGGAATTTCGCTAAATTTCTTATCGGTCGAGACGGGCAGGTATTTGAACGCTTCTCTTCCAAAACAGACCCACAACAAATTGAAGAGGCCATACGAAAATTACTCTGATTTTTTGAATACATCCTTTCATTTAGTTTAATTTTTGAAAGGATGTATTTTTTCTTTAAAAAGCAAATGAATTTCTTTAAGTTAGATTGATTTTCTTACATTTCTCTATTGCATTTCTTGGAATAATTTAGTATATTTGTTATATTAAGGATTTTGGGTCATTTTAAAGATTAAGATGGCAATTTAAATTTTTTTATCTTAAGATGAAAGCGCTTAAATAGGAGGAAGGTTATACTCAAACTATTGAACAAATCAACTATCATTAAAGAAAATCGTTTCCAAGTCATACTTGGGCTCAGACAGTAGCTGACTGTCTTTATTCAAACTAGGAGTACATTATGAATCGATACCTTTTTGAAAAAGGGCAAACTTTTAGCATCAGAAAATTAACCGTTGGAGTTGCTTCGGTTATGGTTGGACTCGCTTTTTTTGCATCTGGAACAGCACTAGCGGACGAAGCAAAAATTGAAGCTACAAGTTCTCAACCAAACGTAGAAAAATTGGCCGAGGCTGAAAAAACTAAACCAGAAATCAAAAATGAAAGTCCTGTAATCTCTACACCTCAAAAGTCAGAGCAAGCAGAGAAAACTGTTAAACCAGCAGAAGAAAAATCTGTAGCAGATACTAAGACTACTGACTTACTTCCTGAAGAAATCCACGATCAAGCTTATCCTGACACGCCCGTGAAAAACATAGATACTTCAGCAATCGTAGACAAGAAGGATAGCCCTAAAGTTGATACAGAAAGCATTCTAAAAAACAAGGAAGAACTTCCAAAAGAAGCTGAAAATGGTAATCGTGCAATCATCAACGGTGGTCTAGATTTGAAGCACGTCCCTTATGAAGGACAACCTGCTACTGCTGCTAGTATGATTTATACTATTTACAATGGTGGTTCCCAACGCTATATCGTGCCTGGTTCTGGTATTTTTGTGGCACCAAATGTCATCTTGACTGTCGCTCACAACTTTTTAGAATCAAACCGTGATACAAAAGAAGGACATATTCGAGGTGGAGATTCTGCTAAGTTTTACTATAACCTCGGTTCTAATTCTGCTGTTCGTAATTCTCAACCTGTAACGGGTAATACTACTCTTTTTAAAGAAGAAGATATTCATTTTTGGAACAAGAAAGAATTTGGAAAAGGATATCAAAATGACTTGGCTGCTGTTGTAGCACCTGTTCCTCTTCAAATCGCTAGTCCAAATAAAGCTGCTACCTTTGTTCCCTTGGCAGAAAATAAAACCTATCAACCAGGAGATCCTGTTAGCACGATTGGATATCCGAACGATTCAAGCTCACCAGAGCTCAAAAAACCAATTGTTGCTGGTCAACTTTACAAGGTAGATGGTGTTGTGAAGTCTGTTGATAAGTATGATGATAAAGGCTCAAAAGGCATCACCTATCATATGACTTCTATTTCAGGCCTTTCAGGTGCTGGCATTATCAACGGCGATGGTAAAGTAGTCGGTGTTCACCAACACGGCACAATTGAAAACGGCATCCCTGACAAAGACCGTTTCGGCGGCGGAATCGTTCTCTCACCTGAGCAAGTCAAATGGGTAAAAGATATTATCGCAAAATATGGTGTCAAAGGTTGGTACCAAGGTGATAATGGGAAACGATATTACTTTACTCCTGAAGGAGAAATGTTCAGAAATAAAACTGCTGTTATTGGTGAAAATCAATATTCTTTCGATGAAAACGGTGTTGCAACACTCATTAAAGGAATCGATTACGGACGTGTAATGGTTCAACACGTAGACGAAACTGGCAATCCAATCAAAACTGATGATACTTTTGTTGAAAAGACCGAAGTTGGAACAGCTTTTGATTATGACTTCAAAAAAGAAATCGCTAAGACCGACTTCTATACAAAAAATCAAGAGAAATACCAGATTGTCTCTATTGATGGCGTCGAAATCAACAAACAACTCAAAGATGAGTGGACCTACAAGGTCGTCAGCAAAACAGCTCCAGGAACACGGGTCATCAAGGTGGTTTATAAAGTGAATAAAGGTTCATTTGCCATTCATTATCGTTTGAAAGACTCAGAGCAAGAATTAGCAGATGTAGCTACTGATAATAACGATGGAAAAGAATACGAGGTTTCCTTTGTAAACACTTTTGAAGCAAAAGAAATCGCAGGCTACCGCGCAATCACTCCACACTTAGAAGCCAGCATCCAACACAAGGGTGTGAATGATGTCGTCTTTGAATACAAAAAAATCTCTGATAGCTCTAATTCGACTTCAAATGTTTTACCTGCTGCTCATCCAGAAGATAAGGAAACAGAAATCGGAAATCACGGTCCCCTTCCAAGCAAGGCTCAACTTGATTATCACAAGGAAGAATTAGCTGCCTTCATCCACTATGGTATGAATACTTATACTAATTCTGAGTGGGGACATGGAAATGAAGACCCTAAAAACTTCAATCCAACTAACTTAGATACAGATCAATGGATCCGTACTCTAAAGGAAACTGGTTTTAAACGCACTATTATGGTTGTCAAACACCACGATGGTTTCGTTATTTACCCATCTAAATATACAAATCATACCGTAGCTGCAAGTCCATGGAAAGATGGAAAGGGTGACCTTCTAGAAGAAATCTCTAAATCGGCTACTAAATACGATATGAACATGGGTGTTTACCTATCACCATGGGATGTTAATAGCCCTAAATATAAGGTAGCTACTCAAAAAGAATACAACGAATACTACCTCAACCAACTAAAAGAAATCCTTGGTAATCCAAAATACGGTAATAAGGGTAAATTTATCGAAGTCTGGATGGATGGAGCACGCGGTAGCGGTGCCCAAAAAGTAACCTATACTTTTGATGAGTGGTTCAAATACATCAAGGAAGCTGAAGGAGATATCGCTATCTTCTCTGCCGAACCAACGAGTGTCCGTTGGATTGGAAATGAGCGTGGTATCGCCGGTGACCCTGTATGGCATAAGGTCAAGAAAGCAAACATCACAGAAAATGTTAAGAACGAATACCTTAACCACGGTGACCCTGACGGAGATATGTACTCTGTAGGGGAAGCAGATGTTTCCATCCGTTCTGGCTGGTTCTACCACGATAACCAGCAACCAAAATCCCTCAAAGAATTGATGGATATCTACTTCAAGTCTGTTGGTCGTGGAACGCCACTTCTTCTCAACATTCCACCAAACAAAGAAGGTAAATTCGCAGATGCTGACGTGGCTCGCTTGAAAGAATTCAAAGCGACTCTAGATCAAATGTATGCGACTGACTTTGCCAAAGGTGCAACTGTAACAGCAAGTTCGACTCGTCAGAACCATCTCTACAAAGAAAGCCACCTTACAGACGGTAAAGATGATACTAGCTGGGCACTTTCAAATGATGCTACAACTGGTAGTTTCACAGTTGATTTAGGACAAAAGAGACGCTTTGACGTTGTAGAACTCAAGGAAGATATTGCCAAAGGGCAACGTATTTCTGGATTCAAAATTGAAGTCGAAATCAACGGACGCTGGGTTCCATATGGTGAAGGTTCAACCGTAGGCTATCGTCGTTTGATCCAAAGTCAACCTGTAGAAGCACAAAAAATCCGAGTTACGATTACTGGCTCACAAGCTACACCAATCCTAACTAACTTCTCAGTCTATAAAACCCCAAGCACTATCGAAAAGAATGATGGCTATCCTCTTGGACTAGAATACCACTCAAATATAACGGCTGACAAGGAAGGTACAACTTGGTACAATGAATCAGAAGGTATTCGCGGCACTTCTATGTGGACTAACAAGAAAGATGCCAAAGTCACCTACCGTTTCACAGGAACCAAGGCTTACATCGTATCAACAGTAGATCCAAGCCATGGTGAAATGTCTGTATTCGTGGATAGTCAAAAAGTCGCAGATGTACAAACCAAGAACAGTAGCCGTAAACGTAGCCAAAAAGTTTACGAAACTGGTGATTTAGCACCTGGAGAACATACTATTACTCTCGTTAACAAAACAGGTGAACCAATTGCTACAGAAGGAATCTACACTCTAAACAATAACAGCAAGGGTATGTTTGAGCTTGAAGCAACATCTTACGATGTCGAAAAAGGAAAACCTGTTACTGTTACCATTAAACGTATTGGTGGAAGCAAAGGAGCTGCTACCGTTCGCTTCATTACGGAACCTGGAACAGGTGTTCACGGTAAGGTTTACCAAGATACAACTCAAGATGTGACCTTTGCAGATGGTGAAACAGAGAAAACTGTTACCATCCCAACTATCGACTTCACCGAACAAGCTGACTCAATCTTTGACTTCAAAGCAAAACTCACTTCTGCGTCTGATGGTTCTCTACTCGGTTTTGCTACCGACGCAACTATTCGAGTAATGAAAGCTGATTTATTGAAGACAAATCAGACAAATTACGACGACCAAGCTAGCCAATTAGATTACAGTCCTGGATGGAGACACGAAACCAACTCTTCTGGCAAATACCAAAACACTGAATCATGGGTATCATTTGGACATCTGACAGAGGATCAGAAGAAAAAGACAACTGTGACTGCTTATTTCTATGGTACAGGCTTAGAAATCAAAGGATTTGTTGACCCAGGTCATGGTGTCTACAAAGTATTCCTTGATGGTAAGGAAGTCACCTATCAAGATGGAATGGGCAATGCATCCACTATTGATGGTAAGAAATACTTTAGCGGTCATGCTACCCAACGCCAAGGTGACCAGACTCTAGTCATCCTAAAAGGACTTGATGAAAACTTGCACGTAGTAACTCTCCAACTAGATCCTGAAAAGAATGATTTGACCAAAAAAATCGGTATGCAAGTGGATCAATTCATTACACAAGGCGAAGGAAGCGAACTATACAGCAAAGCAGAAATCCTTCAATCTATCTCTAAATGGAAGGAAGACTTGTCTAACTTTGATCCTGCTGGATTGAAAGATACTGCAACTGCACGCCAAGCATTTAAGTCTAATCTTGATAAACTCACTGCCCAATTAAGTTCTGATACTGTAAATGTACAAGATGTGATGGCAACAGTCACTGCTTTGCAAGATATTCTTAGCAAAGATGAAAATTACCAAAAACCTGGAGACGAAACAGACCCAGAACAACCAGTTGAACCTGAACAGCCTGAAATCAATTACGATAAGGCTATGGCTAGCTTGACCGAAGCTATCGAGAAAAAAGTGACTGAACTCGGTACTAACAACGAGGCTAAGAAGAAATTAGTCGAAATTACTGATAAAGCAATCGCAGCTATCCAAAATGCTAAGACTCAAGAAGACGTCAACAAAGCCCTCAATAAGGGTCTTGAACAAATCAAGCAATTGCAACCTAGTCAACCAGAACAACCAGTTGAACCGAAACAACCGGAACAACCGGAACAGCCTGAAATCAATTACGATAAGGCTATGGCTAGCTTGACTGAAGCTATTGAGAAAAAAGTGACTGAACTTGGTACTAACAACAATGCTAAGAAGAAATTAGTTGAAATTACTGATAAAGCAATCGCAGCTATCCAAGAAGCGAAGACTCAAGAAGACGTCAACAAAGCCCTCAATAACGCTCTTGAACAAATCAAGCAATTGCAACCTAGCCAACCAGAACAACCGGTTGATCCGAAACAACCGGAACAGCCTGAAAAACCAATTACTTCTTCAAGTCCTGAAGAAGGGGTTAAAGAGCTTGTCTTCCAACTCCCAAGTTTGGATATTGTTAAGAAGGCAGTACCATTCAAGACTATCCGTCGCGAAAATCCACAATTAGACAAAGGGAAAGAACAAGTTCTAGCAGAAGGGAAAGATGGTGCTATAATCGAGTATGTCGAAGTAGATGGTAGCAATCGTAAGGTAGTTCAAACTGAATCAACTCCAGCTCTAGACCGAGTGATTGAAGTTGGAACTAAACAAAGTTCTGTAGGAACAGATACTCCACCAGTTGCGACTCTTCCTGAGTACCTTCTACCAAAAGAACTTGAAAAACCAATTACTTCTTCAAATCCTGAAGAAGGGGTTAAAGAGCTTGTCTTCCAACTTCCAAGTTTGGATATTGTCAATAAGGCGGTACCATTCAAGACTATCCGTCACGAAAATCCAAACTTAGATAAAGGAAAAGAAAATGTTCTAGCAGAAGGTAAAGACGGTTTGCTAGTTGAGTACGTCGAAGTAGACGGTAGCAATCGTAAGGTAGTCCAAACCAAATCAACTCCAGCTCTAGACCGAGTGATTGAAGTTGGAACTAAACAAAGTTCTGTAGGAACAGAGGCGCCACCAGTCGTTACTCTTCCTGAGTACCTTCTACCAAAAGAACCTGAAAAACCAGCTCCTGCAGTTGTAACAGAAGATTCACCAAGAGCACCTGTTGCTACTACAGTTAAACAAGAAAAGGAAAAACAACTCCCAGAAACTGGGGAGCAAGAAGCAAACACCTTCTTATTCTTAGCTGCTATTACTTCAGTTTTGTCTCTACTCATCTTCCAAAAGAATTTCAAAGACTAATTAAAATCTTTACTTAATTCTTTTCAATGATTCTAGTTCCCCCAAAGAGAAGACCAGCTGGTCTTCTCTTTTTCTATACATAGATCAAAAAACATCCATAAATTTATATGGATGTCTTAGTATATATAGAACAGAATGATTATTAAGCTGAACCCCAAAAGTTAGACAGAAAAAATCTAGCTTTTGAGATGCAGTTCATTCTATCTTTGACTGGGTAGAAGAACTTGAGTATATAGAAGCTAATAAAGTTGCAAAAATATTAATACTAGCCTAAAATCAAAAAACATCTTATAATAGTAGTTAGGAAACTTACAAACGAAGAAATACAGAAAATTGAAAAACTCCTAAGAGATTCATCATACGCCAAATATCACAAACGTCTACAGATTATTTATTTTCGCTCAAAAGAAAAGAGTTATAAGGAAATCATGGATTTGCTAGATTGCAATAAAACAACTGTTTGGAGGAATTTGAAAAAATATAAGGAGTTTTGTTTAGAGGCTCTTCTTAAAGAGACCCGTGGTGGACGTCATCGAGAATATCTGACTTACGAAGAAGAACAAGCATTTCTAAAACGTCATATAGAAGCTGCTCAGGCTGGGGAATTTGTAACTGTCAATCAGTTATTCGAAGCCTATCAAAAAGAGATTGGTCGCACTTCCACACGTGATGGTTTCTATTATCTCCTGAAACGCCATGGTTGGCGAACGGTCACTCCTAGACCTGAACATCCCAAGAAGGCAGACGCTCAGACAATTGAGACGTCTAAAAATAAAATCTACATTCGAGACCTTAAGTAAGCGCTTTAAAGAGAAGGGGACTTATAACAAAGTACGCTTGATGTACCAAGATGAAGCTGGTTTCGGAAGAATTAGTAAGATGAGTTCTTGTTGGGCTCCTCAAGGAATTCGACCTAGCATTCCTAGTCATTATATGCGAGAATATCGCTATTGTTATGGGGCAGTAGATGCTCAGACAGGAGATTCCTTTTTCCTCATTGCTGGAGGATGCAATACTGAGTGGACGAATGAATTTCTACGGCAAGTCTCACAAGCTTATCCAGATGACTATATGTTACTTGTAATGGATAATGCTATATGGCATAAATCAAGTACCTTAGAGATTCCAAGTAATATTGAATTGGCTTTTATCCCACCTTATACACCAGAAATGAACCCTATTGAACAAGTCTGGAAAGAAATTCGAAAACGAGGTTTTAAAAATAAGGCTTTCCCAACATTGGAAGCCGTCATTGATAAGCTTCAAGAAGTTAGTCAAGGATTGGAAAAAAATGTTTTAAAGTCCACTGTCAGCAGACAATGGACAAGGTTGCTTTTTGAATATAATTGAGTATAAAAAGCTAGAGTTCCGCAATTGGGAATCTCTAGCTTTTTTGTAGCTGAGAACTATTTTGTCACAGACTCCTCTACAAAATATTTTCGTAAGTATCGCGGACTTCTTGAGGCCAAACACTTGTTTGCACTTCTCCGATGTGTTTCTTGCGAAGTAGGAACATGGCCATACGAGATTGTCCAATTCCTCCACCGATTGTCAATGGGAATAGGCCATTCAACAAAGCCTTGTGCCATTCCAATTCTAAGCGGTCTTCATCACCTGTGATGGCAACCTGACGGCGAAGAGTTTCTTCATCTACACGAATCCCCATAGAAGACAACTCAAAGGCTCCACCTAAAGACTCATTCCAGACAAGAATATCACCATTTAGACCCTTGTAGCCATTTTCAGACTCACTTGTCCAGTCATCATAGTCTGGTGCACGTCCATCGTGCGGTTTACCGTCTGGTAATTCACCACCGATACCAATCAAGAAAACAGCACCAAATTCTTTACAGATAGCATTTTCACGCTCTTTCGGTGTCAAGTCTGGGTAGCGTTCTACCAACTCTTCTGTGTGGATGAAAGTGATTTGTTTTGGCAAGATAGACTCAATGTCATAACGAGCTTCAACAGCTAGTTCTGTCAAACGAATGGCCTTATAAATCTTCTCAACTGTTTCTTTTAGGTAGGCAATATTACGTTGACCATTTGGAATGACCTTTTCCCAGTCCCACTGATCCACAAAGACAGAGTGGGTTGCATCCAGCGAGTCTTCGTCTGGACGAAGTGCTTTCATGTGGACGAAAAGACCTTCACCCTCACCGAAACCAAAACGAGCTAGGGTATGGCGTTTCCATTTAGCAAGCGAATGAACCACTTCATAGGTTTCATCAGGAATCTGCAAAACCTTGACGGATACTGGATTTTCCACACCAGACAGGTTATCCTGCATCCCGTCACCGACCTTGCTCAAGATAGGACCTTGAACTTCGACGACTTCTAGCTTATCTTTCAAATACTGGGTAAAAGTGTTTTTGACAAAAGAAATTTCTTCTTGTTGATGGATAAAACTTTTCTTCATAGGCTACTCCTCAAAAATTTAATTAAAAGCATTATACACCTATTTCCCAAAAAAGAAAAGAGAAAATTAAAAAAAAAATCAGTGTCACTCAAAACACTGATTTCATAGACCTTTTAATCATTGCGGCCAAAGATACGTAAAATGCTTAGGAAGAGATTGATAAAATCAAGATAAATACTGAGAGCCATTGACACAACCCAACCTGTCGCTACACGACCTTGCGATTGTTCATAAGCATAGCGAATCCTTTGATTGTCCCAAGCAATAAGCCCAGAGAAGACCAAAACCATGGCTACGCTGATCATATAATCAAAGAAACCGCTAGCCAAGAAAATATTAACTACCATGGCAATCAGCAAACCGATAAGAGCTGCCATCATCGCTCGACCAAGACCACTCAAGTCTTTCTTAGTGAAGATTCCGACTGCCGCCATGACAAAGAAGAGAAGGGCGCTCGACACAAAGGCTGATAAAACTGTACCTGGAGTATAGAAGGCCACCACAAAACTGAGGGTAAATCCGTTTAAAACAGAGTAAAGTAAAAATACTGGAAGAGCAGCTGGACTATTCCTTGAAGCCATGCTACTAGCAACGAAAACCAAGGCCAACTCTGCAAAGGTTGCAATGGTCAACCAGAGACGCCCCTGCATCAAAAAGTAAACCAACTGAGACTGAAAGACCGTTAACATAAGGCCTGATACCAAAGCAGATAGTCCGATCCCCAGACCAACAAAGGCATAAACCTTAGCGTAAAATTGATTGAGACCTGCGCGGTCATGAATAATAGTGTGATTCATCTTTTCTCCTTTTCTATGAACATCTTTCCTTGATTATAACAAAGAAAGTTAAAATTAGCTTAAATGGAAAATCAAAATACCTGCTGCAACTGCAACATTGAGACTCTCTGCCTGCCCCTTCATGCTAATGTGAACCAACTGGTCTGCACTTTCAGCCATGAGAGGACTAATTCCTTGACCCTCATTCCCCATAACCAAGACAAATTGATCTAAATGAGGCAAGTCACGATAGTCTTTAGAATCCTTGGAAAGAGTGGTTGCCAGCACAGGGATACCTGCCTTTTTAGCTTCCTCGAGAAGTCTTTGACTAGTCATCCTGTAAATAGGCAGATGAAAATGACTGCCTTGCATAGAACGGAGGGTCTTAAGACTATATATGTCTGCTGACTTATCTGAAACAATTACTCCAGTAAAACCTGCTGCATCCGCAGTCCGAATGATGGTTCCCACATTACCAGGATCTTGCACATCTTCCAAAAACAAGAACTTGCCCTGACTAAAGTCAGCTTGTCCTACTTCTTCTTTTTGAACCACCGCAACAATTCCCTGTGGAGTCTGAGAATCCGCCAAATCTAGCAAAATATCCTCTGACACCCAGACAGTTTGCGGAAACGAGGCTAACTGATCTCGGTAATTTTCTAGGGCAAAGATTTTCTCAATCGTCACTCCAGCTTGAACAGCTTCTTCAAACAAGTGCCAGCCTTCAATCAAATAGGCTGACTTGCGGTATTTTTTTTGGTGTAATTTCTTGGCATTTTTTACCACAGAATTGGCTTTTGAGGTTATAATAGTCATAGAAATATTATAACACAATCAAAGGGGTTTGGTATGCAAAAGGTTAGAATGATTGCCCAAGGTAGGGTGCAGGGAGTCGGCTTTCGTTGGGGTGTTTACAGCTTGGCACTTGAAATTGGTGGCATCACAGGTCGAGTATGGAATAACGACGATGGCACAGTGGAAATCTTAGCCCAAGCAGACTCATCTGCTATCATGGCAAAATTTATCCAAGAAATCCGAAAAGGACCCACACCTTTTTCAAAAGTCAGCTACTTAGATGTCAAACTGAGCAACTTTCCTCCCTACCCTGACTTTAAAATCGCAAATTAGGTCTCTAGAACTATTGTATATTTTGTAAAAAAACAGTAGAATAGAAAGGTATAATTTTTTAAGAAGGAATAAAAACAGTGAAATCTATTAAACGTTTTGCACTCTCGGCTATGGGAGTGGCTATGTTGCTTGTCTTGACTGGCTGTGTTAGCGTCGATAAAGCCACAGGAAAGCCAATAGGATTTATTTGGAATACGATCGGAGCGCCTATGGCTGAAGCTATCAAGTACTTCGCTACTGATCAAGGTCTAGGCTTTGGTGTCGCTATCATCATCGTAACCATTATCGTGCGCTTGATTATCTTGCCACTTGGTATCTACCAATCATGGAAGGCGACGCTTCACTCTGAAAAGATGAACGCCCTCAAGCACGTCCTTGAGCCACATCAAACTCGTCTCAAGGAAGCAACAACTCAAGAAGAAAAACTCGAAGCCCAACAAGCTCTCTTTGCCGCTCAAAAAGAGCACGGTATCAGCATATTTGGTGGTGTAGGATGCTTCCCTATCCTCCTTCAAATGCCTTTCTTCTCTGCAATTTACTTTGCTGCCCAACATACTGAAGGGGTTGCTCAAGCAAGCTACCTAGGCATTC
>CAUTXU010000038.1:0-12222 GCA_963542415.1 uncultured Streptococcus sp. | reverse complement strand
TTTTTGAATTGCCAGATGGAATGCTGATTGAGACAGTACTCATGCGTCAACACTATGGTTTGTCAGTCTGTGTGACCACTCAGGTTGGCTGTAATATCGGTTGTACCTTCTGTGCCTCTGGTTTGATTAAGAAACAACGCGACCTCAATAACGGTGAAATCGTAGCGCAAATCATGCTGGTTCAGAAATACTTTGATGAGCGTGGTCAGGACGAACGCGTCAGCCATATCGTTGTCATGGGAATTGGTGAACCATTTGATAACTACAACAATGTCTTGAATTTCGTTCGTACTATCAATGATGACAAGGGAATGGCCATCGGTGCTCGTCACATTACGGTTTCAACCTCAGGTTTGGCCCATAAAATTCGTGACTTTGCTAATGAAGGAGTTCAGGTCAATCTTGCCGTTTCCCTTCACGCACCTAATAATGAACTGCGCTCAAGCATCATGAAGATTAACCGTGCCTTTCCGATTGAAAAACTCTTTGCTGCTATTGAGTACTACATTGAGACAACTAATCGTCGTGTGACTTTTGAATATATCATGCTTAATGAAGTTAATGACGGTGTAGAACAAGCCTTGGAATTGGCTGAATTGCTCAAGAATATCAAGAAATTGTCTTATGTAAACTTGATTCCTTATAACCCAGTTAGTGAGCATGACCAATATAGCCGTAGTCCTAAAGAGCGCGTCCTGGCCTTCTATGATACGCTTAAGAAAAAAGGGGTTAACTGTGTTGTTCGTCAAGAGCATGGAACAGATATTGATGCAGCTTGTGGACAATTGCGTTCCAATACAATGAAACGTGACCGCCAGAAAGCAGTCGCAGCAGTCAATCCTTAATGATGAAGAAGACTTATAATCATGTTTTGGTCTGGGGAGTCATTTTCTATAGCATTTGCATTGTCTATTTTTGCTTTACTCCTCAAGAACATTCTCCCGTGGGGGTGGAAACTCCAGGTATTCAGCATCTTGGACGCCTGGTTTTTCTTTTGACTCCTTTCAATTCTTTCTGGAAAGTGGGCGAAGTGAGTGATATGGGACAATTATGTTGGATTTTTTTACAAAATATCCTCAATGTCTTCTTGCTTTTTCCTCTGATCTTTCAACTTATCTATCTCTTCCCAAATTTAAGAAAAATAAAAAGAGTGCTACTTTTCAGTTTTCTAGTGAGTCTTGGAATTGAGTGTACGCAGTTAGTCTTGGACTTTTTCTTTGATTTTAATCGCGTCTTTGAGATTGATGATTTGTGGACCAATACCTTGGGTGGCTATCTGGCTTGGCTCCTCTATAAACGATTACATAAAAACAAGATAAGGAATTAAAATGAGTATTTTAGAAGTTAAAAATCTGAGTCACGGTTTTGGTGACCGTGCAATTTTTGAAGATGTGTCCTTCCGTCTCCTCAAGGGAGAACATATCGGTCTGGTCGGTGCCAATGGTGAAGGAAAATCAACCTTTATGAGCATTGTGACTGGTAAGATGTTGCCAGATGAAGGGAAGGTTGAGTGGTCCAAATATGTGACTGCTGGTTACTTGGATCAGCACTCTGTCCTTGCTGAAGGGCAGTCGGTACGTGATGTTCTCCGTACAGCCTTTGATGAGCTTTTCAAAGCGGAAGCCCGTATCAATGACCTCTATATGGAAATGGCTGAAGACGGAGCGGATGTTGATGCTCTCATGGAAGAAGTTGGAGAACTCCAAGACCGTTTGGAGAGTCGTGATTTCTATACCTTGGATGCAAAGATTGATGAAGTGGCGCGTGCCCTTGGTGTCATGGACTTTGGCATGGATACGGATGTAACCTCTTTGTCAGGTGGGCAAAGAACCAAAGTGCTTTTGGCCAAGCTTCTCCTTGAAAAGCCTGATATCTTACTTCTGGACGAGCCAACCAACTACTTGGATGCTGAGCATATTGACTGGCTCAAGCGCTATCTCCAAAACTATGAGAATGCCTTTGTCCTTATTTCGCACGATATTCCATTCCTGAACGATGTGATTAATATTGTCTACCATGTAGAGAATCAACAGCTGACGCGTTACTCTGGTGACTACTACCAGTTCCAAGAAGTCTATGCCATGAAGAAATCTCAGCTAGAGGCGGCCTACGAACGTCAGCAGAAAGAGATTGCGGACCTCAAGGACTTCGTCGCTAGAAACAAAGCGCGTGTTGCAACACGAAATATGGCCATGTCTCGTCAGAAGAAACTCGACAAGATGGATATTATCGAACTTCAAAGTGAGAAACCAAAACCATCCTTTGATTTCAAATCGGCTCGTACGCCAGGGCGCTTTATCTTCCAAGCTAAGGATTTGCAGATTGGTTACGACCGTCCTCTTACCAAGTCTTTGAATCTTACCTTTGAACGCAATCAAAAGGTTGCTATTATCGGAGCAAATGGTATTGGAAAAACGACTCTCTTGAAGAGTCTCTTGGGCATTATTCCCCCAATTGCTGGGGAAGTTGAACGCGGTGATTACCTAGAACTTGGTTACTTTGAACAGGAAGTAGAAGGTGGTAATCGCCAAACTCCTCTTGAAGCTGTCTGGAATGCCTTTCCAGCCCTCAACCAAGCAGAAGTCCGTGCAGCCCTTGCCCGTTGTGGTCTGACAACCAAGCATATTGAAAGCCAAATTCAAGTCTTGTCAGGTGGGGAACAAGCCAAAGTGCGTTTCTGTCTCTTGATGAATCGTGAAAACAATGTTTTAGTGTTGGATGAGCCGACCAACCACTTGGATGTGGATGCCAAGGATGAACTTAAACGAGCTCTCAAAGAATACAAGGGATCGATTCTTATGGTCTGCCATGAACCAGACTTCTATGAAGGCTGGATGGATCAAATCTGGGATTTTAATAATTTAACTTAAGAATGAGAGTAAAAGAAATACAGTACCGAATGTGGATACTGTATTTTTTTGGTTTTTATGATTTAAAATCGTAGTCTTTCACCACTTCGATGCTATCGATAGTAATAGCAGTAGTTGGTTTGTCTTTTTCATCTTTTTCGGCTTTAGCAATTTTATCTACAACATCCATACCGTCAATCACTTGACCAAAGACTGGGTGTTTGCCATCTAGACTAGGGTTTCCCCCTTCTTTATAGGCTTCGATGATTTTCTTTGGATACTTGCTTGTAGGGAGTTTAGCAGAGGTATCTGTAGAGTTTTGGTTGATGAAGAACTGGCTACCATTGGTGTTTGGTTGACCAGTATTAGCCATAGAAAGAGCACCACGGATGTTATAGAGATAAGGAGTAATCTCGTTTTTGAAACCAGTTCCCTTGTCTTTAGTCTTATCCTTGTCATGCCAGATGGACTGACCACCTGTACCGTCCCCTTTTGGATCTCCAGTTTGGACCATAAAGCCATCGATGACACGGTGGAAGGTAATACCGTTATAGTAGCCTTCTTTGGCATGAGTGAGGAAGTTTTCAACCGCTAGAGGAGCGAGTTTAGGGAAGAGTTTGATACGGATATCTCCTTGACTTGTGTGGAGAATCACTTCAGCCTCGTCTTCAGCAACTTCTTTAGATAGTTGTGGGAAATTGGCGTTTTCGTTTGTTAAAGCATCGTTTAACTCCTTGGCAGATTGGGCAGCTACTTTAGAACTTTCTTCAGCAGCAAGACTGGAATCAACATAGTCATTACCACGCAGACTGCGTTGGATACTGCTACATCCAGCTAGGGCTACAGTTGATAGTAAAAGAAGGGTTGCTAGTTTTTTCATTCTGATCCTTTCAAAAATTCATTTCTACCATTGTACCCTAAAAGGAAGGGGATTTCAAATATTAGTGACAAGACAGTTTAAGAGGAAGCCAACCAGAAAGTCGCTTGCTTAGGGGCATCAATGCCATAAGTGTACTCAAAGTATTTAGGGAACCAGATCTTAAGAAAGTTCGTAAAGCATCACAATTAGTAAACGTTCTTCGAAAGAATTACTATATTTTAAAAGAGCACATTTTCAAAGGATTTTTTCTTTTGGCTTCAATTCCTAATTAATCAATGAACTTAATACTAGGTCTCGAAAAGAATTATGCTTCCTCTTTCTGTCTGAGTTCAAAGAGGTCTTCTACTTTCAGATTAAAAACTTGAGCAATTTTAAGAGCCATTTCCAGCGAAGGATTGTAACGATTATTTTCCAAGTGCAGAATTGTCTCGCGTCGCATGCCGATGAGGTCGGCTAACTCCTGCTGGGTCATGCCTGTGGACTCACGAACAGATTTGAGATTAGTAATAATCTTGCTTTCTTTGGCCATGCTTATCCTCTACGTTCCAAGATAAGATAGACAACCGCAAAGATGCAAATCAAGGCAGCTATGCTAATAAAGATCTGTCCCATGTAAAGAGTGAGAGACCCCATATACCCAATGATAACTGCTAGAATCATCAGTGCGCCTAGTATAAAAACAAACATCAAGCTAGCTGCCTTGGCTAAATTAGCATAAAAGCGTTCGTCCGGAGTTTCCTTGACATTTTTCAAACAGAAAAAACCAAATACAATCACTTCAATAACGAGGCCAATTCCCAAAATCCATTCTTTAATACCAGAACTTACGCTTGGGGTCGCAACCCAAATCCCTACTGTATAAAAAATGCTTGCTGCAAAAAAAAGTATCGTGTAAAGTTTAGCAGACAAGTCAAAAATAGTCTTTCCCTTACTTTTCTGACTCTTATGAGGCCATGGTTTCATATGTAGCCAGCCCCAAATAGCTACAATCTGACCTAACACTGAAATACCAGCAATAACTAACTTGGGTCCCCAACTAAGATTAGAACCAAATAAAACAGTAAAATCAATAAAGAGAGCTACGGCAATCATTGCAATGAGGCCACGCATTTTTTGACTTTTTTTCATGATAGACTCCTTTTTTGTGTTATAAATATATAACACTTAAATGTTATGTTATAAATATATCACACTTAAATTTAGAAAGCAAGAATTTTATGTGTCAATGTGGCAATTATTTGAAAAAATTTTTTAATAAAAGCCCTCGATAGTCAAACAACTAAAGAATTCTTTGAAGCAATGCATCGGATTTGGTTTGGATAGTTTCGTTAATAATATTTGATGATAAAGAATTTTTGGAAAATCTAGATACTGTATGAATCTCTACTTTTTTTCTTAGACTGTTATAAAGTCTGTCAGAATAAGCTTTGTAGGTGTAGAAGTTAATTTTTACAGAACTAAATTATTCCCCTATTTAGAATCTATTAATTCATATTTTATAAATTAATTAGTAGATATCATTCTTAAAATCCTTGATATTTCGTTTGGGAACGGGCTTTGGATTTAGGATCCAGGTATCCAAATCTCGTTCAGGTGAGATATAAGATTTGACTCGGTGGTCTTGATAAAATGTTTCTAATACTCTTCGAAAATCAAATTCAAACTACGTCAGCTTTGCCTTGCCGTACTCAAGTACAGCCTGCGGCTAGCTTCTTTCAAACATTTATTTCCTACTTCTAACAAATTTATAAATGGTTTAAAAATTTTATAGTCTGTCAAGTTTTTTTCTTGACACCTGCCAGAAATCTGCTATAATAGAACATGTGCTAAATAGCTCAGCTATTTCACCGAAATAAAAAATAAGAAAAGAGACTTTAAAAATGGCAGTTAAAATCCGTTTGACTCGTATGGGTTCTAAGAAAAAACCTTTCTACCGTATTAACGTAGCAGATTCACGTTCACCACGTGACGGACGTTTCATCGAAACAGTTGGAACTTACAACCCACTTGTTGCTGAAAACCAAGTAACTTTGAAAGAAGACCGCGTTCTTGCATGGTTGGCTGATGGAGCTCAACCTTCAGATACAGTTCGCAACATCCTTTCAAAAGAAGGCGTATTGAAAAAATTCCACGATTCTAAATTCTCAAAATAAGTTTAAAGTAGGTTGACAGATGGATACGATTGAAAATCTCATTATTGCGATTGTGAAACCCTTGATTTCACAACCAGATGCCTTAACTATCAAGATTGAAGATACACCAGAGTTTTTGGAATATCATTTGGATCTTGATCAAAGCGATGTGGGTCGTGTAATCGGTCGTAAGGGTCGCACTATTTCTGCGATAAGAACGATTGTCTACTCTGTCCCAACTGAAGACAAAAAAGTAAGAATCGTTATTGACGAAAAATAAGAAGGGCGGGACGGATGTCTCGCTTTTTTGTGGGGAATAGAAGATATTTTCTTGTTATTTTATGGTTTGAAAAATTTATGAAATATTGGAATACTAATAAATATAAAAACAAAATTAATACTGTTGAATTTTATAAACATTTATATGAGGCGCATGATGTCAATGATTATATCAAGTTATTAAAATTATCTGGGGTTTTTACAAGTGGAAATTCTAGTAATGGTACTAAACTTATAGCTAAATATATTTTAGTGAAGAAATTTTATATATTGAATGAACAGATTGTAAATAAATTCCTGTTTGAGGTTTCAATCTTGAATCAACTATATGACATGATTCAGATAGAAAAAAGCTCTCTTTTAGATAGCACAAAGAAAAATATTCTACAATTATCAATATACTACGCACAAGCACACTATGAATCTTTTAAGAATAGTAACAACAGGGCTACAGATTTAAGTGATGGAATTGAAGAAATTTGGCTAAGATTAGGAGATGTTTTAAAAGACGCGCTTCGAAAAAAGACAGTCTTTAAATGGGAAGAAGGCGCTAGTTTAAATCAGTCAGAAATTGAAAATATTTTTTCTATTTTTGGTCACTTGAATATTTTTAGTTTAATAATTGATTTATGGACATACAGCGACATTGAATTTAAGATTTATGATAACCAAATTCATATTAAAGAGATAGGTAATTTTAGTATAAAACGATTATATGCTTTAGCAACTTATTTAGATTTAAAAGATTTTAGAGCCCTTTTGGCTTGTAATCCCAATCTTGATTTTGATACTAAATTAGAAAAATCTGATGTAAAAAAAAATTTATATAAACTATTAGAGAAACAGGTTAAAGAATATTTTTATACTAAAAATTTTGAAGAAGAATATGATGGTATTAAACTAAGACAGTGGATGGATGCTTATTGGCTTTTATATGAATTATGTGATGAATCTGATGAAAGAATTGTAGTGATTTCAAAGAACAAATTAAGAGAGCTGTTTTTTGATAAAGGACTGCCAGAATACTTGCTTAAGCAACTAATTTTTAAAACTTCTTCTAGAGATTTATATGATAATCCACTTATAGAGTTTGAAGAAGTTTATGTTCTACTATCTAATTTGGTTTTATATACAGATTTTTCAAGAACAATTTTATCTGTTATATCAAAAAAACAACAAAGTAAAGAGACTGGAATAAATCAGAAAGGAAGAAATTTTGAACGTCATATTAACAGCTTAGCAAAAAAACAATTTTCTAAACAGTCTGGTGGAATAAAACGGAATATTGATGGGGAGACATATGAAATTGATGGAATATTTTTTAAAGATGAGACATTAGTTATTCTAGAAGCTAAAACACAAAATCAACCAACTAATATCATTGAGTTCTATAAGAATCAGGCTGAGTTAAATAATTATATAGAAAAATTTAAAAGAAATTCTAAATATTTTACTGAAAATGAGAAAAAAATAATGGCAAAAAACCTTGGGATATATAGTAGTGATATAAAAAGAGTTATAAATATGTTTGTGTCCAATGTTAGTCAGTATAATTCAAAACAAGATGAAGTATATATTATTGATGAGATTGATTTTTCTAATTTTATGAATAGGAGAACTCCTAAGATTCATATTAGTGAAAAAGGTAATATACACTCTATAGATATATTGCCTCAATTGTATTCTGGTGAGGCAACTATTGATCAATTATTAAATCTTTTACAATCAAATCAGAAAAGAGAATTGATTACGCAAAGAATAAAAAATAGAAATATACAGTGTAACATAGGTGATAAAATTATCTCATTCAGTTTTATGATATTAGAAGATATCAATGATACTATTTTGTAGTTTCGATAAAAATATCTATATATGTCAAATTTGGAAAAACTTTTGGATAACTTCCAATAGAACTAGGAATAATCTCTTTTCTCTACTAAAGGATCTTTTCATCTAGCTTAGGCTAGTTAGTGAGAGAAAGAAATGAGACAGGCAGATTATATTATCAAAATAAGGAATCTTAAAGAGGCATACAAGCTAGAACTTGTGAGACAAGAACGAGAAAAGCAGATCAGATTGGCTGAATCCTTTTTAGGCAATGCAGTAGATAAACGGTGATAGCAGGAATAAAATACTAATCCCTAGGAATAGCACCTAGAATTTTATTATGCTAAAATGGGAAGATAGTCTCAAAGAAGTCTAGTCAATCAATCTTGAGAATAGCTATTTTTAAAAGGAGTAACAGTCTATGAACGAGAAAACAAAAGCTTACTTAGCGGCCTTATCCTTTTCAGCAATCATTGGTTTTTCTTTTTTATTTACTAAAATTGCTTTAAGCTATACCAGTCCTCTTACGAACTTAGCGCATCGCTATACAATTGCAGCTTTAGTAATTGTCGTTCTTCATCAAACCAAACTTATCAAAGTGAGTTTAAGTAGAAAAGATATTCTTTCTATTCTTCCTATGAGTCTTTTCTATCCACTTCTCTTTTTTATTTTTCAATCCTTTGCCTTACAGTATATATCGTCTTCTGAAGCTGGAATTTTACAGGCTCTTGTCCCGATTTTTACGCTCCTTTTAGCATCGGCCTTTCTCAAGGAAAAGACAAGCTTGCTTCAAAAGTTCTTTTTATTTTTATCCGTAGCAGGAGTAGTTTTCATCTTCCTTAGTAAAGGAGCTAACTTTGGTACTGAGACTGCTAGCTTGGGCTTTCTCTTGATGTTGGGATCTGTTCTCGCCAATGCAATAAACAATATCCTCAGCAAGTCCAAAGGAGGACGCTATCGGGCTATGGATATGACAGCTGTTGTGATATTTGTTGGCTTCGTCACCTTTAATACGTTGAGTCTGACCTCGCACTATCTAGATGGCAACATATTAGCCTACGTTGCACCTCTCGGACAGCTTCCTTATCTGTTTTCCATCCTTTATTTGGGAATTTTAGCCTCTATCGTTACTGGTAGTCTCTCTATCTATGCTATTGTTCGACTTGGAGCATCAACCGTCAGTGTCTTTGGAAATCTTGGAACAGTTTTGACCATTCTAGCCGGAGCACTTATCCTCCATGAACCAATTTATAGCTACCATGTGATAGGAGCCACTATGATTATTGCTGGAATTTTAGGCATGAATCTGATGAGAAGAAAGTAAAGATTGCTGAGCAGTCTTTTTCTTTATCTAGACTGTCCAGAAAATTCAAAAATTTTAATGTAATCAAGTTTGGAAAACGATGATTTTAATATAGCATGATAAAATAGATAAAAAGAATGATATTAGAATAAAGAGGAGAAAGTGTAATAATGAAGCAAAATGATGTAGTTAAAGCAATTGCTTTTTATAATAGAGAGCCCGAGATGTTGAAGCGTCACGTTATACCAGTCGTAGATTGTGATTTGGTTGTTTATCATCGTCCTGGAAACGCAAATAAAGGCCACATTATTTTTTATCATGGAGCTTGTGGCCGTAGTCAGATGTGGGCTCACCAGTATGATGCCTTTGAAGGATTTGACCTCTACTTTGTCAATGTTAGAGGACAGGGTGAATCACCTATGAAAGTTGGTCTACCCGACTTAGAAGGCGCTGTTCAAGATGTAGATGCTATTTTGTCCTATTTCCAGTTGGATAAGGTGATATTGGTTGGTCATTCTTGGGGAGGGAATCCACTTCAAGAGTACACCTATCGCCATCCAGAAAGAGTTCTAGCCTTGGTCATGGTAGATAGTTGGGGACAGCATCGTTACCTATCAGATAAAGAGAGAAATCGCATAAAATATAGTTCTTTTATGTATAAAACGGTTCCTTGGAAGATGATTGCGGATAAGAACTCAAAAATGTGTACAGATAATCCTATCACAAGGGAATTAGTTAAGACGGCAATTATAGAAACTGGGCGAGATGTTTTTTTGAACCTTGGAGTCACAGGTTTTCTGGCTGTCCATGAGATAGAAGGTTATCATGGAAATTCTCCCATGCTATTAGTAAGAGGTGAAAACGATTTTCCCAAACACCTAAAGAAAATCTACGATGGGATCATTGCCTTAAATCCCAATGCACGTCAAGTAACGATTTCAGACAGCAAACACCAACCGATGAATGACCATCCTCAAGAGTTTAATCAGATAGTTGGTGAATTCTTTGAAGAGGTAGTAGGCCCCTAAGATAGGATCTATCCAACTTGTGAAAATCTTTGGAACGTGATAAAATAAAGGATAAGGATTTTTAATAATTCATTATACAGAATGAGTGGATTTCTTTATGAAGAGGATTGAAGTATCTACAGAAATTGGTAGTCTCTCTGTTACTTATCAAAAGCAAAAGAAAGTGCTAGTTTGTTTAAGTGGCGCAGGTTTGCTACCAAGTTATGAAAATTTTTCACTTATACTTGAAAAACTTCCTCCCACAATTGGTTATTTGACAATTGATTTTCCAAACACAGGTAGGAGTCCGATTCATGACCAAGCTGGAAAAGGTCTGGATAATCTTGCAGATTCGGTTTATAAAGTACTTGAAGAATTAGGGATTTCTGAATATATACTTTGTGCACATAGTTTGAGTGGAATTTTAGCTTGCAAATTACTCAAGAAACCAATTCAGTGTCAGGCTTTAGTAGCAATTGAACCGACAACTAAAAACGTCATGTTTGCTGATTTTTCAGAAAATCCTTATCCAGAAATGGAAGAGCAGATGAGGCTGATTGACGAGTGTGGTCCTGAACTTTATTTTAAGAACTTAACTCAAGCAACATTTAGCCCTGAAATTAATAAAGAAATCTGGGAAATAATGCAAGAAAAAGGGTCAGAGTTGGAAAAGCAAGATCCAGGATTTCAGATATCTGGAGAGATTACTGAGGAAGATTTTGAGAATTTGTCGATAGAAGCTTATACCCCTGTATTTATTTTTTGTCAGGCTTATAGAGAAAAAGAGTACAGAGAATCAGAATATTGGACTTCCAATACTAAACTCATTTTAGGAGGGAATCACCATTATTTACAGTGGTCTGAATCCGAAAAAATTGCGACTATTATTCGAGAATTGTCAGAATAAGATGGAAAGAAGGAGACTACAGGAGACAAGATGAACTACTTTAATGTTGGGAAAATCGTCAATACGCAAGGATTGCAGGGTGAGATGCGAGTCTTGTCTGTGACGGATTTTGCAGAAGAACGGTTTAAAAAAGGGGCTGAGCTGGCCTTGTTTGATGAAAAAGATCAGTTTGTCCAAACGGTGACCATTGCTAGCCACCGTAAACAGAAGAACTTTGACATTATTAAATTCAAAGATATGTACCATATCAATGCTATTGAAAAGTATAAAGGTTATAGTCTCAAGGTCGCTGAGGAAGATTTAAACGATTTAGATGATGGTGAATTCTACTATCACGAGATTATCGGTTTGGAAGTCTATGAGGGTGATAACTTGATTGGAACCATCAAAGAAATCCTGCAACCAGGTGCCAACGATGTCTGGGTGGTTAAGCGAAAAGGCAAGCGTGACTTGCTCTTGCCTTATATCCCACCAGTGGTTCTCAATGTTGATATTCCAAATAAACGGGTCGATGTGGAAATCTTAGAAGGGTTAGACGATGAAGATTGATATTTTAACCCTCTTTCCAGAGATGTTTTCTCCACTGGAGCACTCAATCGTTGGAAAGGCTCGAGAAAAAGGGCTCTTGGATATCCAGTACCATAATTTCAGAGAATACGCTGAAAAGGCCCGTCATGTTGACGATGAGCCCTACGGAGGCGGTCAGGGGATGTTGCTCCGAGCCCAACCCATTTTCGATGCCTTTGATGCTATTGAAAAGAAAAATCCGCGCGTCATTCTCCTCGATCCTGCTGGAAAGCAGTTCGATCAAGCTTACGCTGAAGATTTGGCTCAAGAAGAGGAACTGATCTTTATCTGCGGTCACTACGAGGGCTATGATGAGCGAATCAAGACTCTAGTGACAGACGAAATTTCCCTCGGTGATTATGTCTTGACTGGAGGAGAATTGGCGGCTATGACCATGATTGATGCGACTGTTCGCTTGATTCCAGAAGTGATTGGCAAGGAGTCTAGCCACCAAGATGATAGTTTTTCTTC
>CAUTXU010000037.1:0-12511 GCA_963542415.1 uncultured Streptococcus sp. | reverse complement strand
CGAGAATCAAGTTCATGGCAACCAAACCTGCATTGAGGGCCAGGTAGTCGCTGACTTGTTGTTCATTGTAGCGTGCAAATTCAGCTGGTAAATTTTTCATGAAGTATTGAAGTTGTTCTTCTGAGAAATTCTTTGCCCCACCAACTCGGGCGATCTTGCGAGCGCGTTTGGCCAAATCTGTATCTGTAAACAAGGCAATGGTTACAGGCGCTGATGATACCTGCTCAAAGTTGGAACCGTAAGCCAATTTTGCCAGTTCAGCATTTTTCTCACGAACCACCACAAATTTCCAAGGCTGACTATTGTGGGCACTTGGAGCCAAGGTTGCGATTTCGATAGCCGTACGCACATCTTTTGGATCAACTGGCTTATCAGTGAAATGCTTGGTCGCATGACGTTTTTTATTTAATTCAAGAAATTTCATAATCGATTTCCTTTTCTAATTCTACTGCTTCCATTCTACCATAATTTGAAAGAGCTTGCAGGGATTTTTCATGATTAAGATTTTTTATCACAGCCATAAAAAATATATATTGGTTCATCAAGACAGTTTCTGATAAACTAACAAGTACTTTACATTTGAATGGAGACATTATGAAAAAATTTAGCCTATTACTAGCCATCCTCCCATTTTTAGTTGCCTGTGGAAATCAAGCTACACCTAAAGAGACTAACTCTCAAAAGACAATCGTCGTTGCTACAGCTGGTGATGTGCCGCCATTTGACTACGAAGACAAGGGCAATCTGACAGGCTTCGACATCGAAGTTCTAAAAGCAGTAGATGAAAAACTCAGCGACTACGAGATTCAATTCAAAAGAACTGCCTGGGAGAGTATCTTCCCAGGACTTGATTCTGGTCACTATCAAGCTGCAGCTAATAACTTGAGTTACACAAAAGAGCGTGCAGAAAAATACCTTTACTCTCTTCCAATTTCAAACAATCCCCTCGTCCTTGTCAGCAACAAGAAAAATCCTTTGACTTCACTTGACCAAATCGCTGGCAAAACAACACAAGAGGATACTGGAACTTCAAACGCTCAATTCATCAATAACTGGAATCAAAAACACACTGACAATCCCGCTACTATCGATTTTTCTGGTGAGGATATCGGTAAACGAATCCTAGACCTCTCTAACGGAGAGTTTGATTTCCTAGTTTTTGACAAGGTATCCGTTCAAAAGATTATCAAGGATCGCGGCTTAGACCTCTCAGTCGTTGATTTACCTTCTGCTGATAGCCCCAACAACTATATTGTTTTCTCAAGCGACCAAAAAGAGTTTAAAGAAAAATTTGATAAAGCGCTCAAAGAACTCTATCAAGACGGAACCCTTGAAAAACTTAGCAATACTTATCTAGGTGGTTCTTATCTCCCAGATCAATCTCAATTACAATAATACTCTTCGAAAATCTCTTCAAACCACGTCAGCTTTATCTGCAACCTCAAAGCTGTGCTTTGAGCAACCTACGGCTAGCTTCCTAGTTTGCTCTTTGATTTTCATTGAGTATAAGATATACTAAAAGCGATTGGACCAGCCAATCGTTTTTAGTTTGCATTGGTTATCTTAGGGAACTCTTACAAAAAATCAAAAAATTTCTTCACATCTTCTACATACCCATGCTTTTCTATTAAGCTTGCTAATAATTCCAGATTGTGCCCCTGATAGTTGTCTTCTCTGCGTAGCTCTTCATACATTTCGATAAAAGGAAGGCCCTAGACTTAGCCAATTCTAACTCCGCTTCATAATCATAAGCGACTTTACGAAATTGGATATTGACCAATTCCCCATCTTCAACCTCTATCACAGCATACTGGGCACGGTGATTTTTTAACGCCTCCCAATCAAAATAGGGCATACCAATCGAACCTGGATTGATGATTTGTTGTCCTTGACTGCCATAACGAAGCAACTGCTTATGAACATGACCATAGACAGCCACGTCAACTTCATTATCTAGGAGTTGGTCAAATTTCTCTGTATCATTCTCAACTAGCAAGTCGCCACCATAGTTCTTATTTGGCAAATTATGAGAAAGAGAAAAGCGCAGTCCGTCAATTTCTTTCTTTTCCAGCAAAGGCAAGCTTCGTAGCCAGACAATCGTTGCAGGATCCATTCGCTCCATCAAAAACTGGGTCATTCGCATTGACTGGATTTCTTGTGGATGTTCCAAACCATATTCACCATCCAAGGCCTCAAGGACACAATCATCCCAATTGCCTCGAACACTGGCTGTGATAGGAAGGTCCTTTAGCAGAGCGACCAAGTCATTTGCACCTGGACCAGGAAGAAAAATATCTCCCAGAAGCCAGTATTCACTGACTCCTTGATTTTTAGCATCTGCAATCACTGCTTCTAGGGCAGTTGTATTGCCATGAATATCTGATAAAATTGCAACTTTATGGTTCATGATGGTCTCCTTCTGTTTGATAATCTACTCTTTCTTCCGCCACTTGAGCCAATTCCACTTCTTCCTGCGGGTTCAACTTCCTCTGAACTGCTTCTGCGACTGCTCTTGGTACCCCAACTTCGACAATCTCATCCACACTGGCTTCCTTGATTTTGGTCAGAGACTTGAAATGCTTCATGAGATTCTGCTTACGTTTGGGTCCCAGCCCTTCAATGCCATCCAATTGTGATGAAAAGGAATTTTTGGAGCGCAGTTGGCGGTGGAAAGTGATAGCAAAGCGGTGCACCTCATCCTGAATGCGTTGGAGGAGGAAAAATTCTTGAGAATTGCGAGACAACTCCACCACCTCAAGCGGATCTCCAAAGAGCAATTCATGGGTTTGGTGCTTGTCATTTTTTTGCAAACCTGCAATGGGAATATCCAAACCCAACTCCTCTTGGATGACTTGCTTGGCGATATTGACTTGACCTTGTCCCCCATCAATCACAATCAAATCTGGCGGAGTCAAAGCCTCACGCTGAACTCGGCCATAGCGTCTGCGAATAACCTCACGCATACTGGCGTAGTCGTCTGGTCCAACGACAGTCTTGATTTTATACTTACGATAATCTTTTTTACTTGGTTTGCCGTTGACAAAGACCACCATGGCTGAAACAGGACTGGTCCCCATGATATTAGAGTTATCGAAGGATTCGATACGGACTGGGGTCGGTATTTGAAGCAAACGACCTAGATTTTCAATAGCTCCTTGTGTCTTTTCGACAGATTTTTCTAACAGATTGAACTTCTGCTCTAGACTGACTCGAGCATTCTTTATAGCCAAATTGACCAGTTGTTTTTTCTCTCCACGTTGGGGCTTGAGAATCTTGGTATCCACCAAGGCCTTGACGGCTTCTTCATCAATATCCTGCGGAATTAGCACCTCATTGGGTACTAGGTGAGATTTTTCTTGATAAAATTGTCCCACATAGGTCAAGAAGTCCTCATCTGGATCATTGTAATAAGGGAAAAGATTGACATCGCGTTCAATCAGCTTGCCTTGACGAACAAAGAAAACCTGAACACACATCCAGCCCTTGTCCACATAGTAACCAAAGACGTCACGATTTTGGAGGTCCTTAGCCATGACCCGTTGCTTGGTCCGAAGCGTTCCAATGGCCTGAATCAGGTCACGGTATTCCGCTGCACGTTCAAATTCCATAGTCTGGGCTGCCGCTGCCATCTTCCCCTTGAGATCATCAATGATTTTGTCATCCTGCCCTTTTAGGAAATCAGAAACCTCCTGCGCCATGGACTTGAAATAGGTCTCATCCTTCTTACAGATGGTGTGGGCCATGCATTGACCGATATGGTAATAAAAACAGACCTTAGACGGTGGATTGGTACACTTACGAAAAGGGAAAATCCGATCCAGTAGCCGCTTGATTTCATTGGCTGCCCCCACATCTGGATAAGGTCCAAAGTAGAGACCGCCGTCCTTTTTGACCTGACGAGTGATAACCAAGCGAGGATAGCGTTCATTGGTGATTTTGATGAAAGGATAGGACTTATCATCCTTGAGCATGATATTGTATTTGGGCTTATTTTCCTTGATCAGGTTGATTTCTAGGAGAAGGGCCTCAATATTGGACTCCGTAACAATAAATTCAAAATCCACAATTTCAGACACCAAGGCCTCTGTCTTAGTATCATGACTCCCACGGAAATAGGACCGCACACGGTTACGCAGATTTTTAGCCTTTCCTACATAGATGATGGTGCCATTTTTATCCTTGTGAATGTAGCAACCAGGGCTGGTCGGTAAGAGCTCTAGTTTTGATTTAATCAAGTTATTCATACTTCCATTATAGCAAAAAAGTAGGGAAAGATAGTCCCCTACTCATTGGTCTCATATAATTTTCGAAGTCTTTCAACATCCTCTTCCTGGATACCATAAAAGGAACCTGCAGGTTGCATGACAGACTTCTCATCTGTATGGTCCAAGCCAATCGCATGCCCCAACTCATGTTCTGCCGTATGGACAAGGCGCTCATATGAATAGCCATAGTTAGGATTGGACAGATAATAGTGATTCAACCGCACCGTGACAGACAAGAATTGTCCTGTTAAGAGATTGGTCTGACTTTCAGCCTCTCCCGCCACAGGAGTACCTCCGTCATTCATCTCCGTAGCCATAATATCCGCCTTACTAGACTCAGTCACAAGTTCAAAGTTAAAAGCACCAGTTTGATTCCAGTTCTGAATCGCTTCTAAATAAGCCTCTTGAAAGCGTGAATCCATCTGCGGATCCAGGTAAATACGAGCAGAGGCCTGTGGCCACCTTTCTTCAGAATGCTGGTGGCTATCTGTCTGGTTCAACTTAGGCAGTTGCCCTGTTTTTTCCCATTGGTCAATACTTTGTTGACCAATCTTTACCGACCGCTCTGCTTGCTTTAGCGCTCCTTGAAAATCTCCGTTCAGATACCAGAGAAATCCAAAAGTAAGAGCGCATAAAAGCAAAGCTATCCAAACTAGACGCCAAAACAAACGCCACACAAAAGAATAGAAAGCCCCTATCAAACGAAAAAGCCAGCGCATGTCCCTCCACCTTTCTAGAAAATAAAGACTATTTTACTAAAACAAGCTGAAAGAAAACTAAATTATGACAATCTCTCTTCTAATTTGAATTCGATTGGCAGGGTTGCTAAGAACCGTTCCAATTGTTTTTCCCAGTAGTACCACTCATGAGTTCCAGCGCTATGGCTATAGGTCACATCAAAGCCTAATTTTTTGAGGTTTTTCACTGCTAAATTATTGGCTTCGTACAAGAAATCCTGCTCGCCACACCAATCCCAAAGCTTGGTCTTTTTATCTGATTTTTTAGCCAAACTTTCAAGAGAATAGGGGCTAGCTGTCCAATCTTTAATCTCGCCAAACACACCTCTCCAATAAGCCGGTGTTCCCAGATTTTGGCTCTCAGGAGAAAAATCTTGAAAGCTAAGAGCACCTGAAAAGCTAGCTGCATGAGAAAAACGATTTGTTGCAAGAGCTAGTTTGAAGCAGCCATAGCCTCCCATAGAGAGACCAGCGATAAAGGTCTTTTCACGCTTGCTGGTCATATTAGGGAAGAATCGTTTCAGAACCTGTGGCAATTCCTCTGCTAAAGCTGTGTAATAGTCAAAACCATACTGGGTATCGGTGTACCAACCGTTGCTGGTATTGGGCATAACGACGATAAGATTGGTTCCTCGAAGCAAGCGTTCTACATTGGTCCGCTTGAGCCAGCTATTATGATTACCAGACATCCCGTGCAAGAGGTACAAGACGGGAATATCTTTACAATCTGGATTTTCCACTCGATTGGCATCAGGGTAGAGGACATTCACCCCCCACTCCATATCCAAAACTTGTGAGTAATACTCAATTTTCATTACTGCCATAATTTTTTCCTCTATTTTTCTATAAGAAAAAGCCGAAATTCGACTTTCTCTCTGTTTATTTCAACAATTATTTCGCTTCCATGACTACTGGTAAAATAGCTGGACGACGTTTGGTTTGGTCAAAGAGGTACTTGGTCAGATTATCACGAACCTTCCCTTTGAGATCTGCCCAGTCAAAGTCATCTCCTTGAAGATAGTCTTCTACCGTTTGGTTAATCAATTCTGAACTTTCACGTAGAATATCGCGGCTCTTCTTGAGATAAACGAATCCACGCGTGTGAACACGGGCCTTGGCCACAATTTTCTTCTCTCGACGATTAACGGTAATTGCTACGATGAAAATACCATCCTCTGACAAGACCTTACGGTCACGAAGAACCACATTACCAACATCACCAATGGCATTCCCGTCAATCAAGACATCCCCTGCCGAAACCGCTCCAGCTGGGACAAAATCTCCATTCTCATAGGCCATGCTGGTTCCCTTTTTAGGGATGAAAATACGTTCTGGCAACATACCTACTGCCATCGCAGCCTTAGCATGAGCATCTAACTCACGGTATTCCCCTTGAATTGGGAAGAGATACTTAGGTTGCAAGAGATTGATCATCAACTGCAAATCACGCGCATTGCCGTGGCCTGACACACGCAAGCTTTGGGTAATCAGTTTGACAACCCCGCCAGCTTGGTAAATCATGTTTTCCACACGCGCCATGACTGCTTCTTTGGCGATAGACGGAGTCGTTACGATATAGACCAAGTCACCGTCCTTGATTTCCACATAACGGTGGCGACCAATCGACATCTTGCGAAGACCATTGATAGGCTCACCCATACGCCCTGTCTCAAGGATAATCAACTCATGGTCTTCAAATCGAGACATATCTTTTGGCTTAATCAAAAGGCTCTCGTTAGCAAGAGACAATTTCTTAAGACGAATAGCAGTGCGAACAATATTTTCAATATCAAATCCTGTCAAGACGACACGACGACCTGTTGCATCCGCAGCATCAAACACCTGCTGGATACGAGAGAGATTGCTTGCTACTGCTGCAACAATGATACGACCATCCCAGTCTGCAATAGTTTGAGTGATTTCGTCTCCAACTTCACTTTCGCTAGCCACTTGAACATTGCTATCCGCATTGGCTGAATCACTGAGCAGAGCTAAAACTCCGTCACGACCGATTTCTGCCAAACGAGCGAAGTCTGTCGCATAGGATTCACTAGCTGTCTGGTCAAATTTGAAGTCACCTGTATAAACGATACTACCTTCAGCTGTCTTCAAGACCACACCCAGACTTTCTGGGATAGAGTGGGTCGTACGGAAGAAGGACACCACAGTCCCTCCAAAATCAATCTCCGAATCCTCATCAATCACATGAAAATCATTAAATTTCTTAACCGTATCATTCCCTTTGACAAAGAGTTTGGCCAACTCAATGGTCAACTCAGAGCCAAATACAGGTACCTTGGCTTCAGCCAAGAGATAAGGCAGAGCACCAATGGCATCCGCATGGCCGTGGGTCAAGAAAACCCCAGCGATACGGTCGCTATTTTCAAAAAGGTAGTCCATATTTGGAATAACGACGTCCACCCCTAGTTGTTCATTTTCAGGATATTTCAGACCTGCATCCAAAACGAAAATAGACCCATCGATTTCAGCGATATACATATTTTTCCCGTTTTCACGTACACCACCAAGTGTTGTTAAACTGATATTACTCATTTTTCCTCCGAAAGCTTAATTTATCTTGATTATAGGGTTGCTTACCCTTTTATTCTAAAAGCACTATTACTTTTATACTCTTCGAAAATCAGATTCAAACCACGTCAGCTTCGCCTTGCCGTAGGTATGGTTACTGACTTCGTCAGTTCTATCCACAACCTCAAAGCAGTGCTTTGAGCAACCTGTGGCTAGCTTCCTAGTTTGCTCTCTGATTTTCATTGAGTATTAGCCGAATCTTTTCCTACCATTATACCATTTTTTTGATGATTTTCAAAATGAAGATTTGTTTTCAAAAAAGAGCTGGTTGCCCAACTCTTTCCTATCTGCTATTCTTCTTTTTCCATCAAAAAGTCATAGATTTCTTGCACGGTACCCAGCGCCATCATTTCTTGGTCTTTAACGGTTTGTTTGAGATTCTGGTAAATCTGACTTTCTCCGATTTCCCGCTTTGGCGCTTCTTTATTGACTGTCATAACACCATCTTTGATTTTCACAAAGCCTAGTTCTTCAAACACTTGAATCATCTTGACCAGCAAGATTTGTTGAATATTGAGATAAGTAGCCAAATCCTTCAGCTTGTAGCGAATATCAAACTCTGGGAACTGGTAGATGGTCTTGTACAATTTGGCAAACTGCTCTCTAGTCCCATAACCTGTCAGATAATAGGCCTTGTCAATGTCATTTTTGAAATAGACCGCAGAGAAATGTTGTTCCTGAAAAATGGTCTTCAGCTGAGTAATATCCTCAGGTATGTTTTTTACGACAACCGCTTCACTAGTCGTTATATCTGACACTTCTCCAGCAAAATCCAAGACTGGAACCCCTTCTGGCAAGACGGCATTTTTCCCACGAATATTAAAGAGTTGAACACCCTCCACACGCGCATCCACCATCATCAACTGGAGGGCCGTTTGGCCATTCCATTGGTTGACAGACAATTTAACTGCCAACTCTAGATTCTTGGTTTGAGAAAATTCTGTTGCCCATCTACCTTGTCCGAAGGCCACCACTTCAAAACTCGCCTCACCCTTGGAAATTTTCAGTTTGAGATGGGCATTGCCTGCCCCCATAGTACGGGCACTTTCGACCTGAAAATCCTTGATATAAAAGACAGGTTTCTGATTGTCCATGCCAAAAGGTGCCAAACGTTCAAAACTTTTGACCGTTTCCAAGCTAAGTGTCTCCAAATCCAGTTCTTCATCTAGATTTAACTTGTTCTTGCCAGCAGCATCTGCACCTTTTTCACGGACATAGTCTTCCAAAATCTGAGATAAATCTGAAAGTTTCTCAACTTCCAGCGTCATTCCAGCCGCACCAGCATGGCCGCCAAAGGCAATAAAGAGGTCTCGACGAGGATCCAAGGCTTCAAAAATATCCACCGCTTCCACACTACGAGCGCTACCCTTGGCACGACCTCCTTCTATATTAAGAACAATAACTGTCTGTCCCAATTCTTCCAACAAACGACCTGCCACGATACCTAGAACCCCAGGATTCCAACCTTCCTTGGCCAAGACTTGGACCTTCTTCTCAGGATCCACCATGGTCTTGGCTTCTTCATAGATAGACTGGACAATTTCCTTACGCTCTTCGTTTTTCTGATGAATCATAAGGGCAATCTCATGCGCTTCCTCATCATCAAACCCAGTCAGCAAATCAATAGCTGGGTTGGGATCGTCCAAGCGCCCTAAGGCATTTAAACGAGGAGCAATCTGGAAACCAACCGTTTCTTCTGTTACTTCGTTGGCAGCAATCCCAGCCATATCCAACATTTCTTGTAGGCCAATGCGCTGAGTATGCCCTAACATTTCCAGACCATATTGAACCAAGATACGGTTTTCATCTGTCAAGCTCACCATATCTGCAATGGTACCGATAGCAACCAAATCAAGCAGTTCCACTTGGACTTCCTCTAAAAGGGCGCAAGCTAACTTGAAAGCCACTCCGCAACCAGCCAAATATTTGAAAGGATAATCCGCATCTGGATGCTCAGGATGGACAATCGCATAGGCATCTGGCAAGGTTTCTGGCATGGAATGGTGGTCGGTCACAATGACATCCACTCCCATAGACTGGGCCAATTCAATGGCTTCGTGACCAGCAACCCCATTATCCACTGTCACAATCAAGGAAATCCCTTCTTGCTCGATAAAGTATTTATAGACACTGGCATTGGGACCATAGCCATCGGTAAAACGATTTGGCAAATAAACACGGCACTCAGCACCAAGCTGTTCCAAACTTTCCTTTACAATAGAAGCCGAAGTCATACCATCCGCATCGTAGTCTCCATATATGAGAATATTTTCCCCTTCTTCGATGGCCTGACGAATGCGAGTCACTGCCTTGTCCATATCATGGAGTAGATAAGGGGCATGCAAGTCCTCCAAGGAAGGTTCTAAAAACTTCTTCAGACTTTCTTGGTTCTGAATCCCTCTTTCAAATAATAACCGAGCCACCTCAGGACCCAGTCCAGCCTTCTTGGCTATCTTTGTAAAATCCGCATCTTCAACCTGCGGGGCAAACTGCCATTCATAAGTAGGTGTTATCAAAAAGACATCCACTCTTTCTAAGAATTCTATTGCTTCATTATAACATGATTTAGGCTTTTTCTCTATCCAGATTGCTTTTTTATAAAATTTTAGTGAATTTTTTCAGATATGATTTGACAAGACAAATCTTTTGGTGTAGAATCATGTTATAAAATCTAACACAAAGGAGATTCCTTATGGCTTTAGTAGAATTTGAACACGTCGAAAAATATTACGGAGACTACCACGCACTCCGCGACATCAATCTCCGTTTTGAAAAAGGGCAAGTCGTTGTCCTACTCGGACCATCTGGTTCTGGGAAATCCACTCTTATCCGCACCATCAATGGTTTGGAGGCTGTCGACAAGGGAAGTCTTCTAGTAAATGGTCACCAAGTTGCTGGTGCCAGCCAGAAAGATTTGGTACCGCTTCGCAAGGAAGTAGGCATGGTTTTCCAACATTTTAACCTCTATCCGCATAAAACAGTGTTAGAAAACGTAACACTTGCACCCATAAAAGTTCTAGGAATTGATAAAAAAGAAGCTGAAAAAACAGCCCAAAAATATCTGGAATTTGTAAATATGTGGGACAAGAAAGATTCTTATCCAGCCATGCTATCTGGTGGACAAAAACAACGGATTGCCATCGCACGTGGACTCGCTATGCATCCTGAACTCCTCCTCTTTGATGAGCCAACATCTGCCCTTGACCCTGAAACCATCGGCGACGTTCTGGCTGTTATGCAAAAATTGGCCCACGAGGGTATGAATATGATTGTCGTGACCCATGAAATGGGCTTTGCCCGTGAAGTTGCTGATCGCATCATCTTTATGGCTGACGGAGAAGTCTTGGTGGATACGACAGATGTTGATGACTTTTTCGACAATCCAAGCGAACCTCGTGCCCAACAATTCCTCAGCAAAATTATCAACCACGAAAGTGACAAAGTCAAATAAGGAGGCGCCTATGAAAAAGAAATTCTTTTTATCCGCATTATTGATTAGCCTTTTCGGACTCGCTGCTACAAAACCAGTTCAGGCTGATACTAGTGTCGCAGACATTCAAAAGAGAGGCGAGCTGGTTGTCGGTGTGAAACAAGACGTTCCCAATTTTGGCTACAAGGATCCCAAGACAGGGACCTATTCTGGTATCGAAACTGACCTGGCCAAGATGGTAGCTGATGAGCTCAAGGTCAAGGTTCGTTATGTGCCTGTTACAGCACAAACTCGCGGACCCCTTCTAGACAATGAACAGGTCGATATGGATATCGCGACCTTTACCATCACAGACGAACGCAAAAAACTCTACAACTTTACCAGTCCCTACTACACGGACGCATCTGGCTTTTTGGTCAATAAATCTGCCAAAATCAAAAGCATTGAGGACTTAAACGGAAAAACCATCGGAGTTGCCCAAGGTTCCATTACTCAGCGCTTGATTACTGAACTAGGTAAAAAGAAAGGCCTGACCTTTAAATTCGTCGAACTTGGTTCTTATCCAGAATTAATTACTTCCCTTCACGCTCACCGTATTGATGCCTTTTCCGTTGACCGCTCGATTCTATCTGGCTATATCAGCAAACGCACAGAACTACTAAATGATAGTTTCAAGCCATCTGACTACGGTATCGTCACCAAGAAATCAAATACCGAGCTCAACGACTATCTTGATAACTTGGTCACTAAATGGAGCAAGGATGGCAGTTTGCAAAAACTCTATGACCGTTACAAGCTCAAACCATCTAGCCATACCGCAGATTAAGGAGGATACCCTATGACAGATTTATCATCTTGGACAGCCTATTTTCAGGATTTTGGACAATTTTTCAATGGTTTCCTCTTCACCCTTGCCCTAGCAATTGGATCCTTTATTCTCGCTATGGTTTTGGGCATCTTCTTTGGGGCTATGTCAACTAGCAAACGTCCAATTTTACGCATTTTAGCTCGCATCTTTGTTGAATTTTACCAAAACACTCCCCTCTTGGTACAGTTTGTTATCGTTTTTTATGGCCTACCTCTTATCAGTGACCATATCATCATGATTCCGATTTATTGGACGGCTGTCCTCTGCGTGGGTCTCTATCACGGCGCCTATATCGCCGAGGTTATTCGCTCAGGGATTCAGTCTATTCCTAGCGGTCAAATGGAGGCTGCCTTGTCACAAGGTTTTACTTATATCAGTGCTATGCGCTTGATTATCTTGCCTCAGGCCTTTCGTATCATACTCCCTCCTTTGACCAACCAAATCGTCAACCTCATCAAGAATACCTCGACAGTCGCTATCATCTCTGGAGTCGACTTGATGTTTGTGACCAAGTCTTGGTCGGCTCTCAACGGAAACTACATTCCAGCCTTTCTAGGCGCTGCCCTGCTCTACTTTTCTCTTTGCTTCCCTGTTGCCCAGTTTGGTCGCAAGATGGAGCAAG